>JBIKNX010000060.1:0-12598 GCA_044358435.1 Luteolibacter sp. | reverse complement strand
CTATGAGGCATCCACCCAAGTGGACGAGACGATTACGGAAAAAAAAGTCAATACACAGGTGATGAAGAAGCCATCGGCCCCGTCCAGTTCGATGACAAAGGTCATTGCCGCTGCCAGCTCGGATTCTCCGGTCTCCATTCCGGTTCCGGATGTTGATGTCACGACGCCAAGCATGGAATTCGGTGACGGACAAGATTTCGGGGGTGGTTGGGGCAGCGCAGGGGATTTCGGTTCCGGCGGCGGCTTCAAAGCCATTCCCTCCACGATGCGTCGGCGTTGCGATCCACAGGATCGGATGAATCGCCTCAAAGAATCCGGGGGTACGGCCAAAGGCGAAGAGGCCGTGGTAAAGGCACTGGATTTTCTTCAGAAAACCCAAAACCCGGATGGAAGCTGGGATGCGACGCACCCGGTTGCGATGACGGGACTGGCTGTTCTTGCTTATCTCGGACATTGCGAAACTCCCCAATCAAAAAAATACGGTGACACCGTATTGAAGGCGATTACCTATCTCGTGAATGTCGGCGTCAAGAATGGCAACAAACTGACCAACAAGCCTGATAATTCCATCCAATGGGTTTATGACCATGGCATTGCCACTTACGCACTTGCAGAAGCCTATACCTTCTGCAGCAAACTGAACATCAATATTCCGGATCTTAAAAAAGTGACCAAGGAAGCCGGAGAGATTGTGATGAATGGCCAAGCCGAGAGCGGCGGTTGGAATTATCGTTATGCCCCTTCCGCCAACGATGGCGATAACTCGGTCGGATTCTGGCAAATTCAGGCGATGAAAGCCTGCAAGCATACCGGACTCTGGAAAGAAAGTGAGTTTAAAAAACATGCACGCCGCGCTCTTGACTGGCTCGAAAAAGTCCAAGGTCCGGATGGTGCCATTGGATATCGCAGCGACCCCAACCGAAGCCCCGGCCTGACAGGTGGCGGCGTTCTAGCTTTCCAATTGTGGGACGAGAGTAATCACAAGGCGGTTAAAAAAGGTGTCCAATGGATCAGTAAAAACGCAACGTTTCATAAACTCAACGATCACGGTTCGAACCTCTATTACCACTACTATTTCATGCAAGCCATGCTGAACTATGGCGGTAAGGAGTGGGACAAACACAACGAATTGGTCAGAGATCCCCTGATCAAGTCCCAGAACCCGGACGGATCATGGAGCCAGAGTGTCGGCAGTCACGGTCCGATCAATGTCCACATGGCGACCTGTCTCGCCACCATGATGCTGGAAGTGTATTACCGCTTCCTTCCGGGCAGCGCCAAATAGATTTTCGGAAGATCACTTTTCAAATTTCTAATCCCCGACTTTTCGATGGAGTCGGGGATTTTTTTTGTGGATGGATCCGATCGAAAAGGCAACCTACCGGCTCTCAATAAACATCGCGCAGGTAACGCTTGTCTTTTTTGAGCTGTGTGATGTAGGCGGCCGCGGCCTCTTCCGTTAGCTTGCCATGCTCACGCGCGATGACGAGCAATGCGGCATCGACATCCTTTGCCATGCGCGACGCATCGCCACACACATAGAACGCGGCACCATCTTGGAGCCACTTCCACATTTCAGCTCCTTGCTTGAGCATCAGATTTTGAACGTAGATTTTTTCTTTTTGATCGCGTGACCAAGCAAGATCCATGCGTGAAAGCACACCCTCCTTTTGGAAAGCTTCGAGCTCGTCTTGGTAAAGGAAATCGGTTTTTTCGTATGGATTTCCAAAAAACAACCAGTTTTTTCCCGTGGCTCCGGTAGCCTTGCGATCTTCCAGAAAGGCACGGAAAGGCGCGATACCGGTTCCGGGGCCGACCATGATCACAGGCACATTGCCATCGGACGGCAGGCGGAAGGCGGAGTTATGATGTACGAAAACTCCCGGCTTTGTATGAGCGTTCAAGCGGTCACTCAGATACGTCGAGCAGATGCCGCCGCGTTTTCTGCCATGACTGTCGTAACGGACGATCCCCACGCAAAGATGCACTTCACCCGGATGCGCTTTCGGACTTGAGGCGATGGAATAAAGCCGTGGCTGGAGTTTCTTTAAAACCGAAACAAAGTCCTCCCCGTCACTGAAATCGGCAGGATAATCAATCACCAGATCGATGAGATCCCGACCCCAGCAAAATTTTTCCCATTCCTTTTTATCGTCCGCTTCGACGAGTGAGCGGAGGTAAGGGGATCCGCTGCGTTTCTGCCATTTTTCAATCAGAGCCTTGTTGATGGTTCCGATGTCGTAGTGCCGGATCAGTGCCTCGCGAAGGCTGACTTCCTCGCCGGTGGATGTGGGGACATCACCTGCCTTGAAGGGTAAGCCGGCGATGATTTCGTCCACGACGCACTCCGGATTTTCCGGATATACACCCAGCGCATCGCCGACTTCATAGCTCAGTTCCGAGCCCTCCAGAGAGATTTCAATGTGGTGGGTTTGCTTGGTTCCCGGTCCGTTGAGATTGTAGTTCTGGAGAACGACAGATGGAAACGGATTCTTTTTCGAGTAGCCGGCATCATCGATTTCATCGGGAGCCGCTTTGTCAGAGGTGGCCAGGGAAGCAACCGGAGCAAGCACGGCGATGACTCCTTTTGACCACTCGGCATACGGCTGATCGACATCCACATCGACATCGATTCTCGGGTAAATACGATTCGCGCCCAAGGCCTCCAATCTCAGGTCAAAATCCGTTCCGCACTGGCAGAAATCCGGGTAGGAACTGTCACCCAAAGACAATACCGAAAAGTTGACGCCTTCGAGACGGGGTGTGGAATCGCCCATGAGCCAGGTGTGAAGCTCCAGAGCGCTGTCAGGTGGTTCGCCATCGCCATAGGTGGAAGTGATGACCAAAAGATTTTTTTCTTTGGAGAGCAGACTTCTATCGTAGGTCCCCATATCTTGAATGTTCGGCTCGAAATTTCCTTTTTTGAGAGTCTTGACGAGTTTTTTCGCCAAGCCTTCCGCCGTGCCGGTTTGAGAACCGAACAGAACGGTTACGGGAACGGCAGGACCGGAAGGCTGAAAAGCTGCGGGTGATTGGGACAGGATATTTCCCAGAAATTCGCCCAACCATTGGCGTTGTTCGGGGGTAAACGGTGCGTTGTCAGGTATCTGGATCGATGAGGCCATTTTTCTCTATCAGGCGATGATTGCCGGCTGCGGAACTTGCGCACAGGACAACGATCTTTCAAGTATTGATCTTCGTAATTTCAACGAATTTTCATCAAGCGGTTTTTCACGGGCATGAATGCTTCAAGTTCCCCGAGCGTACAGACTCGGGTCCGAAGCATCAGCTTTTCCAGTTGAGAGCGCCTTTTTTAAGCGCGTAGATATAAGCGATGGCGAGGATGCCGGCGAAACCGGCCATGCTGGCGAGGACAGTGGGTCCGTGATGCTGCGCGAGATCACGGAATTGAACGGCCCATGGATACATGAACACGACCTCGATATCGAAGATCACGAACAACATCGCAACCAGGTAAAATTTGACGGAAAAACGCGGTGCCCCATCGCCAATCGGCAACATGCCGCATTCGTATGCGGAATCTTTGGTTGGGTTTCGACGGGCTGAACGGCCAAACACCACGCTGAGTAAAAGTGTCGTTACGGCAAATCCGCAGGCGATGAGGACTTGGAATAAAACGGGAAGATAATTTTCGGGCATGGCAGAAAGCGCGGAGGAATTTCGCTGGGGTTTTCTAAGCTCTGAATTGAGCCTTGGGTAGAAAAAAACCCGTGTCTTTTCAGACACGGGTCTTGTCAATGAATCGGTGTGGCATCAGGCATCCGCCTCGGCGGCTTCCTGGGCAGCCGCGTAGGCGCTGGAAGCTTCGTGAACGCGTGCGGTTCCCTTGTATTCCTTACCCAGTTTTTCCACGAGACCGCGGTTCACAAGATTCTGCAGTTTCTCGTAAGAACGAAGGCGAAGCATTTCTTCGCCACCGCTTACGGCATTCCGCAGTTTAAGGTTCTCAAACACTCTTTCGAAGAGATCGTTGAATCCGAATACTTTCTTCTCAGAAAGGACATTGCAGAGTTCATCGGTCACGTGGTCTGGAAGTCTCCGGGAAAACCGGGTTCTTTTGGTAGGTGTTGCCATAACGGGGCGATCCTAGCACAGATCCCGAATGAAAGCGACTCAAAATTTTAAACTTCAGGTAAAATAAGGGCTCCGATATTACACAAATCCTAAATATTTGCTTTTTTGGCACAGAATTGCCGCCGTTTTCTTAAACGGTTCTAGATTTTTCTCTGGCGCACCGCTTCAAACAAGCAGACGCCGGTCGCGACCGAGACATTCAGGCACTCAACCCTGCCGGCCATGGGCAGTTTTGCCAAAAAATCGCAGTTTTCCTCGGTCAGACGGCGCATACCCTTTTCCTCCGCGCCAAGCACGAGAGCGAGCGGCCCCCTGAGATCGAGTTCGTAGAGGGTCTTTTGCGCGCGATCCGACGTTCCGACAAACCAGACGCCCGCTGCCTTGAGTTGCTCCATGGTTCTTGCCAGATTGGTGACCTGCACGAACGGAACGAAGTCAGCGGCGCCCACGGAAATGCGTCTTACGGTCTCGGTGATGCCGACCGCTTTGTCTTTGGGGGCGACGACCGCATGAACGCCCGCGCCATCGGCGGTGCGCAATATCGCGCCAAGATTGTGAGGGTCTTGCACGCAATCGAGAATCAGTAAAAAAGGAACGTCCGTTTCCGCAACGATTTTCATCAAATCATGTTCATCCAATGAAGGCGTGTGATTCTCCTCCACGGGTTTCACATGGCGGTTCTCCCTGGCTTGCCGGTTTTTGTCACCGTGACTTCTCGCACCCAACTTTTTCGGTTTCACGGAGAGAGGTGAAACGTTTTGGGCTCCGAGTGCAATCGTGAATCAACGCCGACGGCGCCACAAGGCAAGTGCTCCGGACATGCAGAGGACCACTGAGGACGGCTCTGGAATGGAAATGGAGGGCGGCGGCGCCATGACGGTTCCGGTCAGAACGATGTTATCCAGTTGCAGTGCGCCGGATCCGTTGGAGTTCCAGCCTTGGATCGAGATGGTGGCAGAGGTGAGATGGGTGAGTCCAAGCGATGAATTGGCAATGCTCGTGATCGCGGAATTGTTGGAATATGAGTTCGAAAAATCATAGGAGGCGGAGTTGATTTTGAATCCGATATCTCCGGGTGCCGTCGAGGTGCTGCGCGCCATAAAGCTGAGGCCATCGAGCGAGAAACGATATCCCGATTCTGCCGTGACGGTAAAACTGACCGCATTTTGCGCGGCCGCCTGAGTGGTAGGGATGGAAAAAAATCCACTCGCTCCGCTGATTTGTGCGGCGCTGTCCCAACCCGTGTTGGAAGTGAACAAGTTGAAGGCGGAATTGCTGGTCAGTGAGGAAATCGTGATGCCGACCGCTGGTGAGGCTGCATTCGACAGCGATCCTGCTGTGAAATCGAAATTCGCCAGAGTGGCGGCGTGAGAGGCGGAAAATCCGGAGACGAAGGCAAGGATCAGCGATCCGATGGGGGCGTTAATCATGGGCGAAACGGGGGGTGATTTCGGGGGTGCCGGAGGCAAGATGATTTTTTGTATTTTGGCAAATGAAAATGATGTTAGATGTTAGAATGATCCGCGCTGGTGCGGGTGATGAGCCGTTTGGCGGCTTTCGTCCCCATTCCAGCGCAATATCAGCCGAAGATTGGAGATTGAATGATCAAGCAATTCGTAGTATGCGAGAGGGATGAATCTTATGGGAAAATTCCTATTGTGCCTCCTGGTTACGGGTCTCGGGGCTTGCAGGAAAAACGCCGGAACCACCGATCGTGAGATTCAAGAGGCGGGATATGCGATGACGCAAGAGGGTTGGATCAAGGCGATCCGTGCGGATCATCTGTCCGTGGTGAAAAAAATGGCCAAGTCCGGCTTCGATGTGAAGGCAAAGGACGAGAAAGGCCAGCACAGCCTGCATATCGCGGCTGAAGCGGGCAGTCAGGATGTTGCGGAGTATCTTCTGAATGCCCGTATTCCGATCAATGATCCCGATTTTGAAGCAAAGACGCCTTTGATGTTGGCGGTCATGGCGGGTCGATCCGAGATGGTCCGCTGGCTGTTGAGGCAGGGGGCTGATCCCAAGCTGAAGGATAAGAACGGTTATATGGCGCTGATGTTGGCGGTTACGAACCATCAAATCAAATCGATCGAGGAACTGGCGCCGTATCACCGTGAGGATATGGATTCCGCCCTGTTGTTGGCTTCACTTGTGGGCGAGGCTGCGGCGATCGACACTCTGGCCAGTTACGGGGCTTCGGTGCACGCCCGCATGGAGGATGGAAGGACTCCTTTGATGGTGGCCGCGGAAAACGGACACCGGGAAGCTGTCGCCATCTTGTTGGATATCGGAGCAAGCCGGCATTCGACCACGGAATCGGGTAAGACAGCCCGCAGTCTGGCGGTTGCAGCTGGGCATCAGGAAATCGGGGAAATGATTGAGAAAGGCATCGCGAGCGATGTCCTTGCGCTGGATTCGGATGATCAAATTGCCGTGGCCATGTTGAGAGGCGATCCGGGGTCAGTCGACACTCCGGGCAATCGCAAGACATCCGCAAAGGTGGCTTTGTTGGAAGGGGCTCAACTTTCAAGTTTCCAACCAGGTGCCTCATCCGCGGCAACCACGGATCAAAATCCGCCAGTCATCATGCGCCGTTACTCGCAGCGCGAGCTGCCTGTTGAGGTGAAAAAGGTTTCCGGTGAAACTGCCACACTGCGCCTTGGAGGTGTGTCTCCCAAAGAAATCAGCGTGCGAGCGGGTGATACGCTGCCGGGGTCGAACTTGGTGATCGTCAAAGTCTCAACCCGGGTGGAGAGGGGAAAACTCAATAACAACCTGCCGGTTCACATCGGAGTGGTGGAGGTTCGGGATCAAGCGACGAGGCAGCGCAGGGAATGGTTGTCAGGAATCCCCGCGGTGGGACACGATCCGGTGGCCTTGGTGGAGGATGCCGGGACCGGACGGCGCTATTTGGCAAAAAACGGCCAAAAATTTTCATCGAAAGACGGTCGCGAGTTTATGGTCAACGACGTGCGTCCAGGCCAGTTGGTGATTGAAGACGTGACGAGCGGCGAAGTCATGACTTTAATGCTCCGCGGTCCCAAGGGCTGACAACAAAGTAAGGATTCATGGAACAGGAATTTCAATCTGAAGGCGGAGCAGTGGCGGATAACGGAACGCCGGTCAGGCAATTTTCCGTCATGATACCGAACCGCGTGGGCGCTCTGGCATCCTTGGTCAAATTATTGCGCAACTCATCCATCGAAGTCATTGGCCTGAGTGTGCAGGATTCGCGTGACGCGACCATTGCGCGCCTCGTCTTGTCCGATACGGACAGTGCTGAAGCGATTTTCTGCGAGAAAGGAATCCCTTACATGATTTGTGAGCTCGTTGTCATCGCGCTCAAAGAGGCAGGCCCGGGCCTGCTTCAATGCCTAGATACCCTGATGACGGCGGAAACCAATGTCGATTTCGCTTACGCGTTGATGCCGGGTCCGCAAGGTCAGGCGCTGATCGCGATGCATGTTGAAGACTACGATTTCGCAACCTCCGTGCTGAATCGCAGTGGCTTCAAGCTGATGTATGAAGAGGATTTGATTCGCTAGAGCGGTTCCGAAAAACGGCTACAGATTTTCGGAAATGCTCCAAAGCCGGCATGAAATCACTTCGCGCCCTGAAGAGTGGACGGATCAAGCTCGTCCGCTTTTGGTGGAGTAGGGGTTTTCGTTTTGGTTTTCAGGCTGGAAAGCCATGCGACCATATCCCTGAGTTCTTCGGTTTTCACAACTCCGGCCATTGGAGGCATGGCGGAGACTGGCGGGGTGAATGAAGCGATGTCCGCGCGTTTGATGAGCCAGGTTTTTTCAGGAGTTGCGACCGTGAGGGTCTGATCGGTTTCCTCAATAAGATTTCCTGCAAGACTCGCTCCGTTTTTGAAATTCACGGCGGTGATGCCATATCCGGGAGCGACGACAGCGCCGGGATTCACGAGTGCCTGAAGGAGATATTTCCTGTCATGGGTTTTTCCCACGCCTGCGAGGTTCGGTCCGGCATCTCCTCCCGGCGAGTTGGCTTTTTCATCATACTTGTGGCAGCGCATGCACTGGGAAGACGGAAGGGATTTGAAAAGCCGGAAACCGTTGGCCGGATCGCCTCCTTCGAGGGCTAAATTGTATGCGGCATAGGGATCGGATTTCCTGGCAAACGAAGTTTCATAATCTTTCAGGGCTTTTTTGACTTCCGGCTCTTTGCGTTTGGCTGCTGCGGCAAGCAGTTCGATACCGCTGGCCGAGACTCCGTCGGCGGCCTGAAGTTTATCCAGATGGCGGATGATGAATGCTGCAGCCTCCGGATCTTTGATTTCAGCTAAAATTCCCCAAGCCTGCTGTGCTCTGAACGCTCCGCCGGAGGTGATGGATTTCTCCAAATTCGCGATGGCCTGAGAGGGAGAAATTTGAGCCAATCCTCCAAGTGCGCTGAGTGCGAGTTCATCTGAGGCATGGTTTGCAAGTTTGATGAGGATGTCCTCCAGATCTTTCTCATTGCGGGTGATATATGCCGCAAGTGCTTTGCATCGGGTGGCAGGTGAGAGATTCTCATTCAAGACGAATTCGCGTATGGCCGCTGAACTCATGACAGAAGCTCCGATCTTGTAGGTATTGATGAGATCGAACGTGCCAGAGAAAACCAATTCATCGGCTTTGAGAAGATCGGGAAGAGCCTTTGTGAGAACCGGCATCAGGGTGTCCAAAGCGCGCGGCGCCAGAGGTCTCCATTTGCCGCTGAGAGCATCCGCTGGGAGGGGTTTCTCCCAGATGCCGAGAAGCCGGAAGGCCTCTTCTTTAACCGCCCCCGGTATTTCCCGATTCAGGATGACTTGTAGAATCCGCTCCGCGTTTTCTTGCGAACCCGTGCGATAGGCATGATTGACGAGCCGACGCAGCATGAAGGGTGTCCATTTGCGACCGGAAACCTTGTCCAGTAACGCGGCACTGAGAGGTTTCAACTCGATCATGTCCAGGTCATCGATCGCACGGATGACTTCGTCCTGCACCTTCGGATCCGTATCCCCTATGAAACGTTTCAGTTCGTCGCTTTTCAAACGACGCAACGCAACGACAGCCGCGAGTCTGACCGCGGCGGAATCCGATTTCACCAGATCACCGACTTTGCCCGGGCTGTCGGCGATATGTTCAAGCGCATAGATACCCGCATGGCGCAGATAGACATCGGCGTTGTTGTTGGCCTTGATGAACTCAACCACATCGGCGAAACGGCCACCGGCTTTCATTTTGCCAATCGTGATCGCGGCTTCGAATCGAACCGGTGCCGAAGCGTCCTTGAGCAAGGCGGCAAGTGGCAAGGTATCCGCGGCAAGCGGGGCGTAGCGAATGACCCGCAGCGCCTGGACTTTGATCTCCGCCGACGGATCTTTCAACAAGGCAGCCAGAACATGACCGGCTTTTTCACGTTGTGCGGCAAGCTCTGATACGTTCGAAAACTCTCCATTTGGACGGGGGGTTGCGCCACGTCTTGCGACGATGCCCATCCCCCAGATACCATGGATCCGTGTTATCAAATCATCGGAGTCAATGGCTTTCTGGAAACGTGCGATGGCATCCGCCTTGCGGGTCAGCGCGACCTGCGCCTGGAGCCTGACCCTGGAATCGGGATGTCCTAACAGTTTTTCAAGTTCGGCGGAGTCAAGTTGGTCAAATCCCTTGGCGATGCATTTCGCGGCTTCTTTGGTTTCCTCGGGTTTATGCAGATTTTCTCCGGCGTTCAGAGAAAGCAAGCGACCCTTTGAGTGGGATTGCCAACCGCTCACGAAATCTGTGACGAAAACCCTTCCGTCGTATGAGTATTCCACATCCGTGGCGGCGACTCCCCAGAAGAATTTCCGGGCTTCTTTCATGGCCATTCCCGCACCATCGGGAGTCATGGCGAAGGACCAGATGCCTGAATTCGCAGCCCCGCCTTTATAGTCGCAGATCAGAAATCGACCTTTTTCGTTTTCGAGGAAACCCACGCCGGGGTGATAAGTCAGGCCGGAAGGTCCCGAGGTTAACTGGCCGGAGGGAGGCAGAATGTATGCCGGTTGAACGTCATTGCGCATCTCCCACATTTTTTCATCCAGCCAACGGCTTGGGGGCGGTGTCTTGATTCCGATCTGACGGTGGAATGTCTGCATGGTCTGATGCTCCATTTGCCAGCCCGAGTCACCACCTTCCACCAGGTAAACAATCCTCGCCGCGTCGCCATAATCCGAGTTGTTATCGACGGAGAATGCGTTTCCTAATTCGTCAAAAGCGATTTCCTTCGGGTTGCGCAGGCCTGTGTGCACGATTTCAAAACCGCTGCCGTCGGGCTCGAATCTGAACAGGGCTCCTTCGTTGGGATAGTGATAGGTTTTGCCTTCTTTCGTGGTGAGCGAGTAACCCCGGTCGCCGATGGTGCCGTAGATGCGTCCATCGGGCCCGAGCGTGAAGCCGTTCAAGTCATGACCGGATAAGGATATGCGAACCCCGAAGCCATCCTGAATCACTTCTTTGCGATCGGCCATGCCGTCGGAATTTTCGTCCGACATCTTATAGATTTTGGGAATGCAGGCAAAATAGATCGCCCCATCGTAGTAGTAGATTCCTGCGGCGGTTCCATCGAGGACATCATTGAATCCATCGGCAAAGACCTTGGATTCGTCGAACTTGCCGTCGCCATCCGTATCCGAGAGCTTGCGTATGAGCTCGCTGACCTCGGTCATGTATTGGTTTGAGAGTTTCTTTTCCCATTTCTTGTGAAGAGCCCGGCGATCTTCAACTTTCATGGCCTGTAGGTCATCCAGATACCAATACAGGTGATTGCGGTCATCTTCAATTCCGTGGCGGAAACGATGTGTTTCGGCGATGTATACGTTGCCTTGGTTGTCGAAGGTTATGGCGGTGGGTGACTTGACGTTTTCTTTTTCGGATGTCGCCTCAACCGCCAGCATGGTGCCTTCCGGAATCAATGCTCCCGGCAAGGCAGTGGAACTGATCAATCCGTCCGCGTGAGGTTTTCCATTCTTGGTTGAGCTGGGAAATTTTGTATTCGCATAGTCTTCGAACATGAAATGATCCGCAGCGATAAATCCCCATTCTCCTTTTGCATCATCGATGATGCGGATCTCCGCATATTGGCCTTTCAGCCTTGAGACGTCCCATAGCACCTGGGTGAATTGCTGGCTTCTCTTGCCAGTTGCCTCCATCACGACCTTGCCATTCATCAAAAGTTGGACCGCGGTTTTCTGTGGGGTGTCGCCACCCGCGACGAGGAACAGGATGTGGTCTTTTTCGATCTTGAATTCCGAGGAGGTGAGCGTTCCCACCGAGTCATTGCCGCCATGCGCGGAGAGAGCGAACGCGTCGTTGGCGAAATTCACGAAAGGATTTTTCATGCCGTCCAATTTCTCGTGAACAGGAGAGAGACCAAACGCATCGCCTTCGGCTTGCCAATCCCCGAAGCCGTCACCCTCGAAGGATTGGAATGTGGCTGCCGTTGCGAGCTGTGCGGCTGATAGAAGCGCCATAGCTGGGGTGAAAAAGATCGATAGGGGTCTCATTTTTTGGAGCGTAAGCTGGTATGTGGGTGAATATGTTACTGAAATCTCAACCCGTGACAAGGGGTGATTGCAAGGGAGTAGATTACGATTGAAATCCGGCAATTCCATCAGTTGCGGAGAAATTTATCCTCAGCAGGAGCTTCTGCCGCGGTGGCTCTGTCGACCTTCAAGATCGCCTGAAAAGCCCCGTTTTCCTCGGAGAAACTCATTTTCCCCGCAGCTTTGACCCAACCGTTTACAGGCAGTTGCGGGGGTTCTTTGCCAAATTCCAAGATGATGGGAATGGCCCTCGAGTCCGCCGCGCAACAGGTCATGAAAACCCGGTATAGCCGCATCCTCGTGCCGTTCGGATTGTTTGCTTTTTCCTCAACGATCCGCCCCTCGGTCTCGATTTCCAATCCGTTCAAGAGGCCTTGCAACTCACGGTCTCCCGTCGCGAAAAACAATTCCATCAGATCGAATTCCAGGTAGCCGTCGGCTGTGCGGCGGTGGCCTTTTTCAATCTCTTCCAGAGTCAGAGGCGGAAGTATGGATGAGAAAATCGCATTTTCCTTCGCGCTAGGGGCGCTCTCGTAAAGACCTTTTCTGGCAAGGGTGGATTGGGAAAATTCATCAATCGTCCAGAACATCGATAGTGCGACAGGAACCACCATGAGGAGAAGGGAGGCGACGGGATTCATGTCACCACCCTCGTGGTCGTGGTCACCGTCATCGCCATGGTCGTGACCGCAGCCCGCCGTTTGCCGTGCGGTGAGTAAATTGAACGTTCCCAAAATCGCCAAGCCCAGACCGCCGAACAAGGCGATGGGTCGAAAATCCGGGACAAGGTAATGAATCATCCGGCCCGATCCATAGAAATACAGCAACGCCCCTGCCCAAAGTAGGACGCAAAGCGAAAAGAAAATTCTGCGGACTTCGGGTTTCATGAGGGAATCAACCATTGTTGGGCTGCGATCGATACCAACC
>JBIKNX010000059.1:0-12637 GCA_044358435.1 Luteolibacter sp. | reverse complement strand
CTCTCTGCAGGCAAAGGCACTTCCTCCGCGATTGCCACCTGTGAATCGCTCATTAACGAAGCACGCACCATCGCCATTTCCAAACATTGCAACAGCCGTTTGATGGTGGATGTCGATGATTCAAACAGCGACAATTACCTGCGCCGCGTGGTCATCGCCCATCAAAAAATCAATGATGACGGAACGATCGACCCGAATGCATGGATTCTGGCCAGCCGCGCCTACTTCCTGCCTTCCGGCACCTACTATAGCAAGGAGTATTCCCAACTCACCGATGGTGGAAATATTCCCGAAGCGGCGATGACAGGTGAAAACTTCACCGCCCTTTATGCGGGCGATTACGCCTACTACGAATTCAACGCCGAGGGCATCTCGCTGAATCCCGGTGCCAGCTTCATTCTCGGCGGAGGCATCCGACCTAAAGGCCAAGAGCCGCGATTCATCAGGGATGCGGAACAAGATCTGGCAGGATTTGTGATATGGCGAAATGGCCGAACATCCACCTATCGCAACCCGGAACAAATGAATATGGACAGTTCCCGGAAAACTTTCTGAACCCATGAAATCCTTGACCCACCTGACTCCGAATCCGAAATGCCACGCTGCCCGGCATGCGTTCACACTCATGGAGACCGTGATCGCAATCCTGGTCCTTGCCGTCTTGCTTACCGGCTTCCTCACGGTCTTCACGCCTGCGGCACAAGGCATCAGAAGATCCATCAGCACCCAACAAGCGGATCGGCTCAAAGCGACTCTGGAGCGAGACATGGCAACCCTGCGCAACAACGAGTCAACCATCGCGATTCCCACTGGCTTTGATAAGGCGTTTAGCTGGATCAAGGAGGGAAATGCGGCAACCAAAGCGATTTTCGTTTATCAATACCGCGGAGATAAAACCCTTGCTCCCCGCACTGATGGAACTCTGGTTCCAATGAAAAACATCACCGGAAAACCCGGAGTTGACTATGTCACCCAAACCGCAGCCAGGCGGGTCAACGATACATTGCTGAAAGACGACCTTGAAGCCATTGTCGGACCCTTGTTTTACGTCATACCCACCCAACTCGTCATGACAAATAATGAATTGGTTCTCGGCACTCCGGGTGTGATCAAAAATCCAGATGCCTCGCCTGCTGCCACTTCAAGCGCTTACACCGATGCCGTCATCACCTTTTCTGCGGCATTTCACATGGTTCCGTCGGTTTCAATCAAGTATTTGGAGGGTTCCAAATTCAAACAAAAATTCGACTACGCGGCCGCAGCCAATTCCAAAGTCAAACCTGTCTTTGTCCGCAACCTTGCTGTCCGCCGCTGATCACCGCATAAAGTCATATGAAAGCAAATCAAAGCAGGACTTCCCATGGCTTCACCCTGGTTGAGCTTCTCGTCTCCATGGTGATCACCACGATCATCGTCACCATTCTGGTGACGGTTACGGTCACATCCATGGACATTTGGAATCGCAGCCGTGGGGAAGTCCGCGCGTCTCTCCACGCCAAGGCCATGGTCGATTCCATGGCTGCCGACTTCGAGTCCATGGTCGTGCGTCGTGGCAACGATTTTCAATGGCTGTATTCGGAATACGCCATCCCCACCGGGGGACCGAATGGAAACCTGAGCCCGAGCGCACTGGATCTGATCTTCTTCTCCGCGGCAACAGATCGATATGACGGAAAAATCGGCGATCCCCTTCTAGACAAAGGCGGAGACATCTCAGGCATCGGATACAAACTCGTTTACAAGGATCCGATCGGTGAGACCAGCAATGACAAATACAAAACATTCGTTCTTTATCGTAAAATCGTAAATCCCGATGAGACATTCAAAAACCTGCTCGGGCAGTTGAATCTCAAGACCGCATTCACACCCTATTCGTCGGGCGGAGTGAATTCAGTTGAGGCAAAGGAAAACTTTGTCTGCGAAAACGTTTATCAATTCGCGGTAAAATTCCACGTCGAAGTGACCATTCCGGATCCCGCCGCTCCAACAACCAAAACCATCACATCGAGCACGAGTGTTTCCCTGAAAGATGGCGAAAAATTCATCATCACGGGAAATGGACTGACCAGTCCACCCGGTTTGCCCGCCGTGACAGCAGACCAACTCGCGGCTGGACGAATCAACGCGGTTGAGATCTCCCTGACGGTGCTTACCGATGCGGCGGTCAAACAAATGCGAGGCAGAATTTTCAAAGACGAGCAGTTGAGTGATTTCATCGCTGCGAACTCCTATCAGTATTCCAAGCTCATTCCGGTGCCGAGTTACTGAGCCCAAAAGCGGCAAGATTCGGGGGAAAAGTTGCGCGAGGCCGGGAAGCTTGGGGTCCTGCCATGGTTGACTCGGATAACCCTCATCTCATCCGTTTCGGAAAAAATCATGATGAGCGCCAGAGCGACGTATCACCCGGCCATTTCACCCACCAGAGGACGAGCGAGCATTTCCTCATAAATCGCAATATACTTTCTCGCCACTTCTTCGTGACTGAATTCTTTTGCGCTTTCAGACATCACCCTCCGGATCTGAATGGCTTTCAATTCATCCGGCATTCCATAAAACTCCATCGCCTGATCAACCGCCCAGCGCAAGGCACCTGCATCGTAATGATCAAAACGGAACCCATTTCCGGTTGATTTCAAAACATCAAACGGGCGAATCGTATCGTAAAGCCCGCCCGTTCCGTGGACGACGGGCAGTGATCCGTAAAGCGGAGCAGTCATTTGTGGCAATCCGCAAGGTTCGAACAAAGAAGGCATCAACATGAAGTCGGAGCCCGCATAAGCCAAGCGCGACAAGCGCTCATCAAAATCGACAATCGCCACCCGATTGCCTAGATTGAATTCCCTGATGATCTGCTTGAAATGGACTTCATGCGGTCCGTTCGCAACCACAGCCACCTGCAAACCTTTTTCCCAGTAATCCGATACGGTTTTGACCAGAATATCCGTGACCAATTGCGGACCTTTCTGAACCGGATCCAGACGTGATGGCCAGAAAAACAATGGAGCATCCGGATTTCGATCCAACCCTAGCTCGTGCTGAAGTGCTTGTTTGTTCGCACGTTTGCCCTCGGTAAAATCATCCGCCGTGAACTTTTGAGCCAAGGCATCATCGGTCGACGGATCATATGACGCATCCGGAGCATTCAAAATTCCTGAAGCGCAACCCGCATAATACTTGTTCCTTATCTCTTGCCTCACCGACCAAGGGACCACCGAATGCCAACCTTCCACAATTTCCCAAAGAAATCTCGGGCTCACCGTATTGATGAAATGCGAAGAAAAAATACCGGAAGTCAGCAAATCGACAGGGACCTGGGAGCGGACATGGTCATAGCTGACCGGATTACCCGAGAAATACAGGTTCATCCAAAATTCAGCGGCATCAATTCCGATGTCCTCCACCTGAGAGAGACTCGCCTGTCGCGTATGGATATTGTGGACCGTAAACAAACTTTTGATACCGCGCCGCTTGGCCATCGCCGGGATCAACGCGGTCATCCAGTCATTGCAGTGTATCAAATCCGGTCGGGCTTTCGGAACGATGTGATTGATCACCTCACGCTGGAAGACAAGGGCGATACGCATCGCCTCGTCCGAGTGACTGCTGTAAACCCTGTCCCGATAATAGAAAATCCTGTCCTCCGCCAAATGGATATGATCCTCAGGCAGGACCTCGTGATATCTTTTCAACTCCTTCTCGTGAAGATTGAAAACATCTCCTTGAAAAAGCTTCCGATAGTTCGGCATCGCGACGTGCACATCGGCACCCAGATTGAACAAAGCCGAAACCAAAGAGGCCGAAACATCCGCCAATCCCCCCGCCTTTGCCGACATCCTCTGGGTCATGTTCCCCATTCCCGCGGGCAGATAGGTGATCTCCGGGGTAACGATCAGGATTCGCGGATTGGTGGATTTGATTTTTTCAGGCATGATTAAGGCAAAATCGGAGGGTCGATGGTCTCATATGAATCTTTCACAGATACTTTGAGGCGCGGGCGCAGCCTATCAAGTAAATCCATCATGGGATCACAAATGATTCTCAGCCACGGGCAGGGCTTTGCAGACATCGTGCCAACCTGGGAAATTCCATGTATTTGGAAAACCCGCGCATTGCCTGGGCTTCACCGGATGGATTCGACAACCCCCATCCTCCAACATGACACACTCATGATTGGGCTTTTCAATGATCGAAAGCCCCTGGCGATTTGAACGCAACCGCGTGTATTTGGCGATGAATTCAGCCTCGGGCAGACCTAAAAACGCCGAAATCACCGCCACATCGGAATCCTCAATACGGACATCTCCCGGCCATTTGCAACAGGCATTGCAACGCTGACAGACATAATGCACACCCGGTTCCAGAACCGTTTGATCATTGATCGGACTACCATGTGAAACAAGATCCCCGTTCATCTCACTCCAGCCTCTGATAATAGTCATTCACCCGACCCTGAAACCACCGCCACTTTTTCGAAGGCCTGTGATTATCCATCAAAAAGTGAGGACAATCCTTGTTCGCCGGCTTCGCACCTCTGCGCGGCCAATGATAATGCGGAACGACGTTTCTGATGGGTATTCCATGCTTTTTCATCAGGATCGCAGTGAGTTTGGCCGTGCGTTCAATCGTGGCCCGAAGATCGGAGCCCCTCTCTTCACACATCTCGATGCCAATGGAATACCTGTTTCCCGGTCCGTCAAAATCCGCATGCTCGCCCTGCTCGGAAGTCGGCATGTGCTGGATCGCCACACCCTGGTCCACCGTGAAGTGCCAGATCAGGTAGCCGATCCGATTTCCTCCGGGACGTTTGGGCGCGCGCAACGCACCCCGCTTCAATGCCAGTGAATGCTGTTGTGCACCCGCAGTTTGGTTTTGAGTGCTGTGGATCGTGATGTATCGCGGGTTCATCGGCCGAACCACCTTCCGGCCATGTGTGCCGCGCGGAACCATGTCCACTTTCAACCTAACCTCCCGCATCAGGGCCGATGTGGAAATTTTGCTACGCGAGGCTGCGGATGATCGGGACTGTGGCACAGGACCGCAACCGGTCGCTGTAAGGCATAGCATGAACAAAAGCGCGATACCTGTATGACGAAACACAGCTGTAAACTATCGGCTCCAGATTTTTTTGTGAAGATAAAACCTCAGCGACGCGGGCGTCTTCGCATGATCAAACGCATCACAAACAGCGGAATGATACCAAAGAACCATCCAGCCATGGCGATTTGCATTCCCGGAAAAACACGGACCCGCCCTTTCTCAAGACCGGCCAGGGCCTCGCTGACAACTCGTTGTTTGCCCACATAGAAAAACCGGCGCACCGATGACCTGTCCGAAGAAGCTCCCTCACGCCTCGCTACTTCCCCGAATTCGGTTTTCACCGGACCGGGACACAGCGACATCACCTCGACTCCGCTGTCCTCGAGTTCGATCCGCAGCGCTTCGCTGAAACTGCTCACATACGCCTTGCTCGCTGCGTATGCCGCAAAATCCGGAATTGCCAAGGTACTTGCCAGGGAGGAGACATTCAAAATCCAACCTCTTCCCCGAGCAACCATGCCGGGAGCAAGCAAATGGGTCAGATGGGTCAGTGCTTCAATATTGACCCTCAGTATCCGATTGATCAGAGACCAGTCCGCTGTCACGAACTCGCCATAATCACCTAATCCTGCATTATTGATCAGAAGATCCGGAATCCATCCCCGGTCCTGAATTTTCTCTCCCAACAAAACACGGCTCTCGGGATCGGACAAATCCGCCTCAATCACCAAGACTTCCGTTTGCGGATGGGATTTTCGGATTTCATGCGCCATGCGCTCAATCCGATCCAACCGACGCGCAACCAGAATGAACTGATCCGCGCGCCCCAACAGCTGCTTTGTGAATTCCTCTCCCAGACCGGCCGATGCCCCGGTAATGAGAGCGCAGTTATATCGCCTTTCCATAGGGATCAAGCTTCGGCATTCACCTTCAATACCCGCAGTGGCAAACGCATCATCAATTCCCCGTCATAACCGATATCGATGGAATAAATGCCGTCGTCATTGAATCGAAGTCCCTGCAGATTCATGACCATGTTTCGTGTGTTGAACGGCACATCCGTCGGCATTTTAACCTCAAACTCGGGCTCGATCGGCATATGATTCGGATCCAAAGCCTCACCATCCTCATTGATGATCGTGATCGAAAGTTTGTGCCGCCCCACATCTTCCTGAGTGAAACAAAAACGCATCGCCAACGCACATGAAGGATGCACCACCGGCAAAGCTCTCGCTGCAAGGGTGTCAAAAGTTCCTGAAATGACGAGCTTCCCATTGTAGTCGGCGGCAAAATCACAAAGCGTCGCAATTTGAATATCCATATCGAGAGTGAAATTTGTTAATGAATCGCCGTGAAATCAGGCAGGTCTTGTCTAAACCACCTCACCCTCAGGTAAAGCCCAAACTCCAAACTATAAGTTTCAAATCTCAAATCTCAAATCTCAAACCAAAACTCTTCCCCTCCTTATCCTCCTCCCTCCTTTTCAATAAAAGCCCTCTCAAATCATCGCGTTAAATCCAAATCAGAGATCACTCCATAATTCAGGCATTTCTCTGAAGGGAGGGAGGAGGAAATGGAGATGAGGAGCGAATGATCTTCCAAATCAAAAATCAACAATCAACAATCCCTTCATAAAAAAGGGGTAGCCTCACGACCACCCCTTCTTTCAATGCGCATCCGATCTTTAACTATTGTTGGATATCAATCGCCGCGTATTCGCCATCCTTCCTTCTGTAAATGATCGTCAGGCAATGGCGGCGGGCACTCTTGTAGAGTATGAAGGGACGCTCCGAGAGTTCCAACTCCATGATCGCATCCTCTTTGAACATGGTTTTGACCGCAACTTTCTCGGGAATCACAATGAATGGCTCGGGATCATGTTCAGACTCCTCTGGGTGATCCATCGCCTCTTCGGTGAAATGTCTCTCATCGAGATAACGAATCGACTCGTTCCGGTGCGGACGGTTCTTCTTCATCAAACGGGTCTTTTGTTTGCGCATCCGGCGGGCGATCTTCTCAATGGTTTCATCCAGAGCCACATACATGTCGCGCCCTTCGGAATGCGCCTCAATCGTGATATGGTTGGTGCAGAAAAGGATGATCTCCGCGATTTGACGGTTTTTCTGAACGTCCAGGATCACCTTCGCCTCAATGATTTTCGGATAATCGAGATGCAGGCTCTGTATCTTTTTATGTGCGTAATCACGTAGGGAATCGGTCACTTCTTCATGCCTCACCGTCACGGTGACAGGCAAATTGACGTTTGCGGTTTGCATATTTGTTTGGGGTTCGGGGTTGAATGAATCAGAGCAAGGAAAATTTCGATGCCCATCTGATAACATGAAGCATCATTCGCAATCATGCCATGCATAAATCACCTTAAACTCAGTTTTTTTTGGGTGATTTGTCGGATTCCGGGCAAATACGGCTTTTCACCTCATCAAGAAACCCAACGCTACCTTCCAGTGCGTCCGCGACCGCGCGGATCACCTCAAGGGTCGGCCTTGAAACATGATGTTCCATCCCTTCGACATCCCGGTAAATCGTATCTTCCTCAAGCCCGAACAATCTGAGAAATCGGGTCAGGGTCTCATGCCTTTCAATGATCGCCCCGGCAATTCGCAAACCCTCTTCGGTCAGCACCGTGCCACGGTATTTCTCATGTTTTACCAAGCCCTCTCCATCCAGCTTCTGGAGCATGTTGGTGACGCTCGCTTGTGAAATTCCGAGCTTTCCGGAGATGTCCACCGCACGCGCATAACCCTTCTCCTCGATCAAATGCAAAATCTGCTCCAAGTAGTCATCCATCGCTACCGAACCGCTGGTTCGCTTTGATTTGGGTTCTGTCATCGCGAACCATCCTTTCCAGTCGGCACGGGAGTTTCAAGAACGGATCGCTCGGAATTGGGTTTCACCCGGAAAAGCCGGACAGAGCCGAATGTGAATGAGATTGATTCGGAGCCCTAGCTCATCGCCTTGCGCAAGCGATACCACGCACCCGTGTTCGGCGCGACCAATGACCACAACGGCAAGTCTTGCAGGCCGTATTTGTGGACCATCCATTCCAGCAAGACCAATGAAGCCACCGCATCGAACAAGGCGTCATGCCAATCCTTACCCGGCACCAAGTCCCGCACCCGATCCGCCACTCCCAACTCTTCACACAACATACCCAGAGAATGCTTTTTCTGATCCGGCATCGCCGCCCGCGATAACAACAATGTATCGACCCATGGATCAAATGGATTACCCGGAAATTTTCTCAGAAATCGTTTCTCCGTCCCTTTCGCATGCGCCACCGGAACCGACTCACCACCCAATCGGCCGTTCACTTCCGGCCATAGCGAAATCAAACTCGGAGCTCCGGTTAAATGACCGACATCGATCCCGTGGATCTTCTTCGCATACCAATCCACCTCCCCGTCCTGCTCCAGATAGGAGACGTAGAAATCCCCGTGACCTTTATCCAGCGACCACGTCGCCATACCAATTTGTACAGGCCAGTCCTCTTTTCCCCTTTGCGCGCCCGCTCCCTCGAAATCAATACCGGCAAACACCACATCCCGCACTTTTCTCTGATCCTTCACACCCCCATCATCCCCACATCCTGCGTTTCGACAACCTTGAAAATTATCGTATCCAGATCCCGCCCAACGCTCTGGACTGCCAACCCTGCCACTCACGCCAAATCCCATTCCGAGACCCATCCTCATATGCCTGTCCCGGCGCTCCGTGGATCCGTTTTCTTCCCATTTGGAAATTGTAATTTGAAATTTGAAATTTCACCCCCCAGCATGACCCCATGTCCGCAACCACACCCATGATGGCCCAATACCTCGCGATGAGGAAAAGCCTGCCTGCTGACATCATTCTGTTTTACCGACTCGGGGATTTCTACGAAATGTTCTTCGAGGACGCGAAAACCGCCGCTCCCATTCTCAATGTGGCCCTGACCAAGCGCGGCGGCACGCCCATGTGCGGCATCCCTTACCACGCCGCCCAAAACTACATCGCCCGCTTGCTGAAAGCGGGTAAACGGGTCGCCATCGCCGAGCAGACCTCTGAGGCGATTCCCGGGAAACTCGTCGAACGTGAAATCGCCCGTATCCTGACCGCCGGCTCCATCGACGACCTCACCCTCCTCGACGATCAACGTCCGAACTACCTCGCGGCCCTCTCCAAAACGCCGAAATCCTTCGGCCTCGCGGCCATCGACCACACCACCGGAGAATTCATGATCGCCGAGTTCGCGGACGCCGCCCAACTGCTCGACGAAATCGCGCGGATCTCCCCTTCCGAACTTCTCATCCCGGATCACCAGATCAGCGATTTTTCAACAAACTTCCCACACGCCCTGCCCTATGATGGCTACACGTTCCTGCCGGAGCACGCCGTGGATCTGCTGAAATCCCATTTTAACATTCATTCGCTCGATGGTTTTGGCTGTGCTGACAAACCCGCCGCATCCTCCGCCGCAGGTGCCGCGCTGCATTACCTGACTCACCAGCTTCGTCGCTCCTGCGATCATCTCAACCCGCCCCGTTTGCTGGAAAACGACAAGCACGTCCTGATCGATTCCGCCTCCCAACGAAACCTTGACCTGATCGAATCGCGCGCAGGAGCCAAACACACCCTGCTCGGAGTCCTGGATCGCACCCAGACTCCCATGGGTGGCCGACTGCTCCGTGATTGGCTGCTCCACCCCCTTCGCGACATCCGCATACTCGAACAACGGCAGCAAACCATCGCCGCCTTTCTCGCCGAGCCTTTCCTTTTATCCAAAGTTCGCGAATCCCTGAAAAACATCCGCGACATTGAGCGCACCTCCTCCCGTCTCTCCCAAAACTCCGGCAACCCCCGCGACCTCCAATCCCTCTGTCTTTCCTTAAAAGAAATTCCCACTCTCAAGGAACTGCTCTCTTCCCTTGGCTCCACGCTTCACTCTCTAGGCTCAAACCTCCACCCGCTTCCCAGCCTTACCCAACTCCTCGAAACCGCCCTCACCGATGAACCACCCGCCAACATCAAGGATGGAAATATCATCCGCGACGGTCACAACCCCGAGCTCGATGAACTCCGCTCCGCAGCCAGCGGTGGAAAAGATTGGATCGCCCGTCTCCAGGAAGACGAACGCAAACGCACGGGAATCGATTCCCTGAAAATCAAGTTCAACAACGTCTTCGGATATTTCATCGAAATCACCACCTCGCAACTCGCCAAAGTTCCCGACGACTATACGCGCAAACAAACCATGTCGAACGCCGAGCGCTACATCACTCCGGCACTCAAAGAGATGGAAAACAAAGTCCTGGGTGCGGAGGAACGCTCCAAACAACTCGAATACGAATTGTTCTTACAACTCCGCCAAGAAGTCATCGTCCACCTCGCCGAATTGAAAGAAACCGCCGGCTGCATCGCAAACATCGATACTCTCTGCGCCCTCGCGGAAACCGCTCAAATCAACCGCCACTCCCGCCCCACCCTCACCGAAGGCACCGAACTCATCATCAAGAACGGTCGCCATCCCGTTCTCGAACAAACCCTGACCGATACCAAGTTCGTCCCCAACGATACCGAACTCCTCCCCGACTCCTCGCGACTGCAAATTCTAACCGGTCCCAACATGGCCGGAAAATCCACCTACATCCGCCAGCTTGCCCTCATCACCTTGATGGCACAGATCGGCGCTTACGTCCCGGCCGATTCTGCGACCATCGGCCTGACGGATCGCATCTTCTGCCGCGTTGGTGCATCCGACGACCTCTCACGCGGTCAATCCACCTTCATGGTCGAGATGTCGGAAACCGCCCTCATCCTCAACCACGCCACCGAAAAATCCCTGGTCATTCTCGATGAAATCGGACGCGGAACAGCCACCTTCGACGGCCTCTCCATCGCCTGGGCGGTCGCCGAGCATTTGCACGACGAGATCAAATGCCGCACGCTCTTCGCCACCCATTACCACGAACTCACCGACCTCGCCAACACCCGCGAAGCCGTCGTGAATTGCAACGTCGCGGTGCGTGAATGGAATGAGGAAATCATCTTCCTCCACAAAATTCTCCCCGGCGCCGCGGACAAATCCTACGGCATTCAGGTTGCGAGACTCGCCGGCCTTCCCAAGCCCGTCCTCGCCCGCGCAAAATCCATTCTTTCTCACTTGGAAATGAACTCCTCCAAACCCGAGTCCAAGGAAAAACACCCCAAGCCGAAAACCACCCAGCTTGAAGACTCCCTCCCAAAGCCCCACACGCCACAGATGAATCTGTTCGATTTCTAACCGCATCTGCCGCGTTCCGTTCGCCCCGATCTGCGGGGCAGTAAGTCAAAGCCCGCGGCGCACTGAACAAATCCTAAATAAATTTGATCTCCGTAAAGTCATATATTGACGCCTTGCGTAAATATATTATCCTGAAAGCGTGCTGATAAATTTCGCTGACAAGGAAACTCAGAAAATCTGGAACGAAGAACGCTCCAAACGCCTTCCAGCTGATATTCAGCAGCGCGCTCTCATCAAACTCGCCATGATCAGCCAAGCCATCGATATCAACGATTTGCGAATTCCTCCAGCCAACCGACTTGAGTCATTGAAAGGCGACCGCAAAGGCCAATTCAGCATTCGCATCAATCAACAATGGCGCATCTGTTTTCGCTGGGAAAATGGACATGCCCATGATGTGGAGATCACGGATTATCACTGAAAAAACCAACAAACATATGAAATCCACGTCTACAAAACTCAAATTTCCACACCCAGGAGAAATCATTCGCTCCGAGTTTCTCGACCCATTGGGCATAACTCAATATCGTTTGGCGATTGATCTCAATATTCCCCATAGCCGTGTCACAGCCATCTTACGTGGAAACCGTTCGATCACTCCAGAAACAGCCCTACGCCTTGGTCGATATTTTGGCACTAGCGCCGAATTCTGGATCGGCCTCCAAAACGAATACGATCTTCGCAAAGTCCGCGCATCCAACGGCGCAATCATCGCTGCGGAAGTTCATCCACTTGTGATGTGATCATAAGCGCCGCAAGCCTAAGACTCCGCTTTCCCAGCTTAGGGCATTTGCATCCAAAAAATCTCTTCCTCGCCCACCAAAAAGCTGCGGCACTGCGGATTTAACGTTTCGGTTTCTCCAAAGGCAACCCCGCCTCACGCCACGCATGGATTCCCATGGAGAACACATAGACCTGGTAATCCCGTCTGGCCACTTTCTGCGCGATGGCGCGCCTCCGTACAGGTGAATCCGAAACAGTAAAACACCACTTTTTTACCTGCGGCTTGAGCGGTCTGCATCTCTATATCACGCATCTGAACCTGCTCCTCGTATTTGTCATGAGGCCAGTTGATCGCTCCGGGAATATGATCGATTTCATAAAAATAAGGAACCCTGACATCATAGATCAAGAGGTCTCCGGATTGTTGGAGCAGATAAAATTCCTCAAGCCCCATCCCTGTCGATTTTCCCAACTTGTTGACCCGCGGCGGAGTTTTCAACGGCTTGCTTTTGATTTCCACCACTTGAGGTTTCCCAGGCGGCTTCGTCTCAGGCTTCGCGCAGGAAACAAAGGGCAGAATACACACCAGCAAGGCGG
>JBIKNX010000240.1:0-3704 GCA_044358435.1 Luteolibacter sp. | reverse complement strand
GCCATCAAGCTCATGAATTCCGATCAAAAGCGGCACAGCGGCTTCGCTTTGATCGCGACTCTCCTGTTGCTGGCTCTGCTGTCCGTGATTGCCATCGGATTGCTTAGCCTTTCCGCCGTCAGCTTGCGAAATGGTTCGCATGATCAGGCGCAGATGGAAGCCCGAGCCAACGCAAGAATGGCTCTGATGCTTGCCATCGGGGAATTGCAAAAACACGCCGGACCTGACACGCGGATTACCGCGCCCGCCGACATTCTGGAAACCGCAAATCCGGCGCTGTCCGGTGTATGGAAGAGCTGGGAGGGAAGCGATCACCAGACTACAGGGACCCTCACCGGCCGACCCATCAAACCGGATTACACCCAGAAAGAGAAATCGGCAGCACAAAGCGGGCGCTTCCTGACCTGGTTGGTTTCCGGTTCAGATGACCGCACAAAACCCGAAATGGCCACCAAGCTGGTGCTGAAATCCGCCACCCCAACATCCATCGCATTGCTCTCCGAAGGCAGCCTCGGCCCCGGTGATGATCGTCAAGTGCATGTGGAGCCGGTGAGCATCAATCCCGGTGGATCTTTCGCTTGGTGGGTGAGCGGCGAAAACCAAAAGGCGCGCCTGCCAAAGCCATACAAGCCCAAAAACGACAACGCCGCCGAATGGTCGGAAATCGTCCGCAACCATTCTGTGGCAGACCCGGGAGTTTTCGAACTGGAGTCCCTTCTCACGGATGCCGCTCCGGCCATGAAAACCTTCACCCGTAACACCGCGGACATTTATTCCGAGAAAGACGCCGCCATCCGTCCGTCACAATCCTTTCACGACCTCTCCGCCACCTCAGCCGGCCTGCTCACCAACACCGCCACCGGCGGCTGGCGCAAGGATTTTTCCCTGCTTACTGAGAACTGGAATGCACAACCGACCTCCGGGTTGGAGTTCTTCAAGCTCACACCAACCCAAAATCTCCAATACACACGGCCCGTTCCCGATCCCAGTCAACCCGTCAGCGCGAGTTACAATCCCAGGCCGTCCAACAGCATGCTCTATCATTGGGCCGACTACCGCACCAGCACCTTGAGGGAGTTCTGGGCAAGGCGGGGACCCATCGCGAGTTGGGCGAAAATCAAAAGCTACGCAACCCTCTACAAGAAAATGTCCTCAACCACGACCAACGCCCCGAACATCAACCATCAGAGCTGGCAGGATATCGGGGCGGACACGACGCAGCCAAATGCCACCCTCACCTTTCACGATATCCGCCTCATGCCACAGATGGCCAGGGTGCAGATTGTCGTTTCCCATTACGCCACGACTGTGGGTGCGGAACCCGGAAAGTATCGTCCTGCGGTCCTATACACCCCCGTCGTCACCGTCTGGAATCCTTACAATACGAGGCTCACCTTGAACGGCACGCTGATTGTCAATCCGGCCTACACGCTGCCCCTGGCACTCAATCACAAGCTCAGTGGCGCTGGCGCGCCCTTTCTGGCCGACGAATACTGGTCGATACAGGGGCAAAGCTCATTGAAAGAATACCAAGACAGATCCCTCAGCTTCGTGTCCAAGTCGTGGGATATGATCTTCAATCTCAGGCAAAACCCGATGATCTTGGAGCCAGGAGAAACTCGTATTTTCAGCCCAGCTGCTGGGACTTTGACGGAGGTGAAAACGGGGCGAAATTACGACCTGTATCCGGGCGTCCGGACTGGGGTGGGGCTTTTCTTCCCCTTGGATCAGAGGCTCGTCGGTGTTGGCGGTGTGATCACTACCGCGGCCGTCTCGCTACCCGGCTCGGTGAACATGAATGTCGATGCCAAGTTTGATGTTCCCTCCCGATACTCCGGCGGGAACTACGTATGCGGTTCCGCTTATCAATGGTTTGTCGGCTCGTGGGGCTCCGGCCGATCGCACAGTTGGTTTCAGATTTTTTACAAAAGGCAGGATGCGAACACCCTGTATCCGCCCAAGCTCGGACTGGCCTCAGCCACATTGGCGGAATGCGCCTTAAGACCCGTGCCTTTCCTCTCCATGACACTGGGTTCGCGCATCGCCAATCATCGGGCCATCGCCACCAAGGGAATGGTTCAGGCAGAGCCCGTGGTGGACTTCTTCTCCTCGAATGGCGAGCCCCGCTTCACCGATATCTATCCCGGCAACGACACCCTTATCAACACCCCATGGGACTTCAGCGTGGTGGAACACGCGTCGGCTGCCGACGATATGCTCCCCAATGTCGATAACACCACCCAAAGCAGCTACATCGTCACCGGCGTGCGCAAGGCCGAGGGTGTTTCCCGCATGGTGACCGCGGAACTACCCGCCCGCCCGCTGGTCTCCCTCGCCGATCTGACCCACATGCAGATCCGGGCCTTGAATCCCACCCCACCATACAGTGGCAACATCGTTGCCAACTCCGACGCATCCCCCCTGATTCCAAAAGACAACATTGTCAATCCGGCGAATACACGCGCCAACAGGCGTGACAACGAACAGCAGGACGATTCCTACTGCGCCAACCACGTCTCGTATGTTGATTTCAGCACTACCTGAGAGTGTGCTAGAATAGTCTTCCACCACCTTGCTTGTGTGAGAAGCGGAGGAAACCGAAATTTGTCTAAATCGGACATCGATCCAGAGGGACAGATAGGCCTCCGCCTCTCTCGCAGGCTACCAAATTCCGAGCCGCATCTTGGATCTTCCGAATCCGTATCACGAGCCAGGTTTACGTAGTCTGCTTACACAAGGTTTTGCTTTGGTGGGTCAAACCAGAACCTAAGAAACACCATGAAACCAACCGAATCAAATCACAAATTCTGCCTAGGGATCGACATCTCAAAGGCTGATTTCCATGTCGCAATCCAGTGCCAGGAGAGTGCGAAAATCGTTGCACGGGGGAAGTTCGCCAACACTCCCGAAGGCCACACTAAGCTTCACGTGTGGCTTGTCACCCACTGCGGTGCGGACTTGCCAATCCACGCTTGTATGGAGGCCACCGGTAGCTACGGGGAAATGCTCGCTGATTTTCTCCACGGTAAGGTAGCAAAGCTCAGTGTCGTCAACCCACGTGCTATCAAAGCACACGGTGATAGCGAGCTGCGCCGTTGTAAATCCGACCCCGCGGACGCAAGGCTGATTGCCGATTTCTGCCGCGTCAAAAAGCCCACAGAATGGAATCCTCCATCCCAAGACCAGCGTCGCATCAAATCCATTTCACGCCATATCAGTGATCTAAAAAAGGACATCACACGCGAAAGCAACCGACTCGAAATCACTACCGAAAAAAGCGTCATGAAGAGCCTCAAATCCCACATCACATGGATGAAAAAACAGATCGAGAAACTCGAAAAAGAACTGGAGGACGCCATCATGAGCAACGAGGAAAGAGGCCGTGACCACAAGCTGCTGCTGAGCATTCCCGGCATTGGTGCGAAAAGTGCCGCAAACCTCATAGCCGAGCTGCCCGACATCAAGCTATTGAAGAACGCGCGACAACTTGCCGCATACGCAGGCACAACCCCAAGGATTTTTCAGACTGGTACCAGTGGAAAAACCCGGACTCCGATGAGCAAGGCGGGCAACTGCCACCTTCGTAAAATTTTGTTTTTCCCTGCGATGGCAGCGATCCGTTTCAATCCAATTTGCAAGAACTTTGCCGCCCGTCTAGCCGCCAAGGGCAAGCCTCCGATAGTAATTATAGGTGCTGTTATGAC
>JBIKNX010000239.1:0-3707 GCA_044358435.1 Luteolibacter sp. | reverse complement strand
CCTGCCCCACCTGCCCCACCTGCCCCACCCCAAATCCAAAATCCCGCTGTAACGCTTCCAAATCCGCCCGCGCAGACAACTTCCGCCCCCACGGCAAATCAGGCACCGATGCTCACCAGAGCCACTCCATCAGGTTCCGCTACCTCATCACTCCTCCTCAAGCCCGCTCTCAAGGTAGCCGCACCCTCATCTCAGCTCACCCAGACCCCGACCCATCCCGCCAATCCTGCTCCGGGCTCTTCCGATCAAAAAGCCCACATGGAAACCCATCCGACCACCGCGGAATCCCATGCATATCAACCGGATCAGGCTCCGAAAAAAAGCATGTCCAACAGTGTCAAGGTTGTGCTGGCCATCATACTCACGATCGTCACGACATTCCTGATTCTCTTCATTCTCAATCGAAAAAAAGAGAATGCGGAAATCGCTCTTTATAACGAAATCATTTTGTTGGCGGCCAAGGAAAGCACGACGGAAGTCCCGGTTGACAAACAAAAGCTTGAGCTGCTTCTCAGGAACGCATCATCCACAAGCGGTCAGCAAGATCGCTCCGCCATCTACAATGCGTTGGCACTGGCAAAAGCCGTCGATAAGACGGATGTCGATGCCACAATCACGGAATACGTTACGACCCGCGATATGTATAAGGACGTTCGTGTGATGCTGTTCCAAAGAGTCATAGCAGCCCGGAAAAATCCGTCCTCGGTTCATGCGTTGGTGAATTATGCGAAGTCCGCCAGCGTGCCGCAAACCGCTCTTGCCGCCATCGAAGCCTGTCGGCCCATGGCTTCGGAAACACATTTCCAAATCTTCCTGAATATCCTGAAAGACACTCACGACGAGAGCATGCGCAAAGCTGCCGAAAACAATCTTGCAGCCATTATCGACAGAAGTCATTCGGCAAGCTCGTTGCGCACCCCGTTGGTCAGCACTTACACCAGTTCCTCGAACGATGCCGTCAAACATTCGGTGCTCCGCCTACTGGGTCGTGTCGGCGGTGATCAGGCTCTCGAATTCGTCAAACAAAACCTCAAAAGCGGTGACTACAAAACCAAAGTCGCCGCCCTCGGAGCCCTCGGCAACTGGGTGGACAACAAAGGATTCCAACTGCTCATGGAATATGTCGCCTCCGAAACGAATGCCGACAACCGCAAACTCGCCTACAGCGCCGCAATCAAATATGCGACGGCCACCGAAGACAAACCCGAAGAAGCTTGGAAGAAAATCGCCGAACAAGCCAAAAGCCAAACAGACCAAATCGATCTCATTAACGCTCTGGCCAGTTACTCTGCCGATCCATGGGTCTTTGACATCATGAACCATATCGTCAAAACATCCAGTGAGACTGCGGCGGTTACTCGCGCCGAAAAAGCCATCGACTACCTCGAGAAAATGAAAAAAGCCCAAGGCGGAAATCCAAAAGATAAAGACAAATAACCTCCCTTTCCCTTGTCCCCAGAACAACAACTCTCCCACCTCACCTCCGGAGCCGCCAGAGTCCTCTCTGAAAAAGAACTCCTGGAAAAACTTAAGCTAGGCCGCCCGCTAAGGGTCAAACTTGGAGTCGATCCCACAGCGCCGGACATTCACTTCGGTCACACGGTTGCTCTCGAAAAACTTCGCCAGTTTCAAATCCTTGGCCACCAAGCCGTTCTCCTGATTGGTGATTTTACCGCCACAATCGGGGATCCTTCAGGACGATCTGCCACCCGCCCGCCGCTTACAAGAGACGAGGTGCTCGTGAATGCGGCGACCTATACGGAACAGGCTTTCAAAATTCTCGACCGCGACAAAACCGAGATTGTCTACAACGGGGATTGGTTTCGCAAAATGACCTACGAGGAAATCCTCAAACTCAATGCCCGCGTCACCCTGCAACAAATACTCCAACGTGAGGATTTCCGCAATCGCCTCGACGCAGGTCAGGAAGTCCGTCTCCATGAGCTCCAATACCCCATCATGCAGGGCTGGGACTCCGTCGAAATCCGCGCCGACGTCGAACTCGGTGGAACCGACCAGCTTTTCAATATTCTTGTAGGCCGGGACATGCAGAAAGACGAGGGCCAGCCGCAACAAGTTGTCATGGTGATGCCGTTGCTGGAAGGCCTTGATGGCGTCAAGAAAATGTCGAAATCTTACGGCAACTACATCGGTGTTTCCGAGCCGCCTCAGGAAATGTTCGGCAAACTCATGAGCGTATCCGATGAGCTGATGGCGCGTTATTACATTCTCCTCCTGGGCAAATCACTTGATCCTTCCATCCACCCCATGGAAGCCAAGAAATCTCTGGCGGAGCAACTCACCGCCCGCTACCATGGTCAAACCGAAGCCACTGCCGCCCGCAACGACTGGGATACCCGCTTCTCCAAAAAAGACCTCAACGCCGCCGAACTCCCCGAACTCAACATTTCCAAGCTACCCACGGACCTAAGCCTTCTCTCCATCACCGCATTCGCTTTCAAAACCGCATTCGATTTGGAAAAATCCAACGGCGAGTTGCGTAAACAGTTTATCCTCTCAGGTTCGGTTCAACTGAATGGAGAAAAACTCATCGATCCAACATTCCTTCTCAGTCCAACCTCCGGAGACACTTTGAAACTCTCAAAAAAACACGCGATTCGCTTTATCTAACAAAAAAATCATCATGAAAACCATCCTTCTGCTCGCATTGCTCGCCGTCCCAGCACTCGCTGGAGAAACCCAACTCTTCAATGGCAAAGACCTCACCAACTGGGAAGGCGATCCAAAATTCTGGTCTGTGGTCGACGGTGCTATCACTGCGAAATCCACCCCAGAAAATCCTGTCCCGCATAACACATTCATTACATGGAAGGGTGGCGAACCCGCAGATTTCACCCTCACCCTCAAATACAAAATGACTCCGGGTGACGATAAAAAATACACCAACAGCGGCGTTCAATACCGCAGCAAAGTCATTGACGCCGCAAAATTCATCGTGGGCGGTTACCAAGCGGATTTCGAATACGGCGATAAATACAGCGGCATTCTCTACGAAGAAAAAGGTCGTGGTATCCTTGCCCAACGCGGCCAGCAAGTCGTTCTCAAACAAGGTGAAAAGCCAGAAAAACCCAAAATCGAAGTCACCGGCACCACAGGGGACTCCAAGGAAATGCAAACCGCCATCAACAAAGACGATTGGAACGAATACAAAATTGTCGCTCAAGGAAATCGCGTCCAACAATACATCAACGGCAAACTTACCGCCGATGTCACCGACGAAACCGCAGAAGCCCCAAAAACCGGTGTCATCGCCCTCCAAATGCACGCAGGCCCTCCAATGCAGGTCCAATTCAAAGACATCGTCCTCACCACCAAGGACTGATTCTTGACTTTCTCCCCCCAAACCCTCATCCATCCCAACTCCACTCTGCACCCGTAGCTCAGTTGGATAGAGCATCCGCCTTCTAAGCGGACGGTCACTGGTTCGAATCCAGTCGGGTGCACATTTGCACCCGTTTTATTTAATCAGTCGTAGGCTGCAAACCGGATGGACGGCGGAGTCAATCCAGTCGGGTGCACATTTACACCGTGGCGGCGGATTGTATCCGCCATGCCCATCAACCTAAAGAGGAAAATGGAAATCTGGTCATCACGGGCTAAGTATTGTAACTACGGGGAATGGATACCTCAAAGTCGCCGATTTCTCTTCACCCAAAAGGTGAGTTAGAAAATGATTTAGAATCACC
>JBIKNX010000058.1:0-12683 GCA_044358435.1 Luteolibacter sp. | reverse complement strand
ATCAAAATCGATGTGGAGAAGCCGGTGGTTTTACTCAAAGTGAAATGGTATGAGTTGGGAGATAGGCGAGGGTTTGCGAAATTGGCAATCGAAGCTGAGGGGCAGGAGACCGTCACGCGAGTGTTTGATGCGGAAGAGGACATCGATGAATTGTTTGAACTGACATTTTGAAAGAAGAAATTCATCACGACTGTTGTGCGCACCACAGCCATCACCACGAACTGGTGATCGCTGGGTTGTCCGTATCGTATCGGAATATCGTTGCGCTCGATCGTGTGTCTTTCGCGACTTCCTGCGGCAATCGCGTTGCGCTGGTCGGACCGAACGGAGCGGGTAAATCGACCTTGCTTAAAGCGATTGCCGGCCTGGTGACACGACGTGCGGGAAACATTCTGTGGCGTGGAAGTGCGGTGAAAAAGTGGTCTCGCGAATTCGCGTATTTGCCGCAACGCGAGGAAATCGATTGGTCATTTCCAATTACGGTTCGTGGATTGGTTGAAATGGGAAGGTATCCACAAACCGGTTGGTGGCGGAAGTTTTCAAAAGACGATCAAGCGGCTGTGGACAAGGCTTTGCAATCGCTCAATTTGAATGACCTGCAGCATCGGCAGATCCGCGAGCTTTCCGGAGGACAGCAGCAGCGCGCCTTTCTTGCGAGAGCGCTGGCACAGGAGGCTCATGTTCTTTTGCTGGATGAACCTTTTGCCGGATTGGATCGTAACGCATCGATTTTGTTAGGTGATCTGCTGGCTAGGCTGGCGGCTGAGGGGCGCCTGATCATCGCTTCCCATCATGATCTCGGATCCGCGCCCTTGTTGTTTGACGAAGTCCTGGTATTGAACACGCAACAGGTCGGTTTTGGTCCGGTGGGATCGGTTCTAACCCCGTCACTGATCGCGAAGACTTTCGCGGTTTCGGAAACCCAATGTCATGTTTGAGGAACTTCTAAACAGCCCGTTTTACCAGCGTACCTTGGCGGCTGCGGCGTTCATCGGTTTTACCAATGGATTTTTCAGCGGCTTTGTGGTGTTGCGCAGAAATGCCCTATCGGTATCCGCTTTGTCGCACACCATGCTGCCGGGTATCGCGTTGGGAATCCTGATCACCGGCTATCTCTCTCAGTGGAACGCATTTATAGGCGCGTTGTTCGCGGCGTTGTTAGTCGGGTTGGGATCGGTCGCAGTGGCGCGGGGAAAGAGGATCGCCGAGGGCACTTCGTTGGCGGTGCTTTATACCGCGGCTTTTGCCACGGGTGTGGCGATACTGCCCTTGCTTGAGACCCGTACCGAACTCGAGCACTGGCTGTTCGGAGATATTTTGGCGATTGGAAACACGGATCTCTGGATCGTTTTCACCATGGGTGCGATCATTTTGATTGTAGGCAACCTGTTGATGCGGCCTTTGCTGCTGACTTTGTTCGAGCCAAACGTCGCGGCTGCTCAAGGTGTGCCGACCCGAGCCATGCAATACCTCGTTTTCATGATGCTGGTGCTTGCGTTGGTTTCTTCGTTGCAAGCAGTCGGGTGCGTGCTTTCTGTGGGTTTGCTTGTCACGCCCGCTGCCACCGTTTCCCTGCTCACCGATAAAACATCCGCCTTGTTCTGGGGCGGAGGTCTGATCGGAGGAGTGGGCTCGATCGTGGCGGTTTTGTTATCGGGTTACTTCGGGATTTCTCCGGGTCCGGCGATCGTGATCCTACTCGGAATTTTGTTTATTTTAGCCTATCTGTTCAGCCCGAAATACGGTTTTCTAGTCCCGAAATTTATTTTCAACCGAAGATCATGAACGACCTTTCTGAAGCCTTATCCGCCGCCGTCACCTCTGGAAAACTCCTCGCATCCGCCAAACAAAACATCGAATCCCTGTTAGCTGGGGCGGCAAGTGATTTGGCAAAACGCACCGTTGCCGAACTTATTGCGGCAGATCATTTCTCAGAATTGAACGATAGGTTTTTCAAAACCCTCGCCTTCGGGACCGGTGGGTTGAGGGGGCGGACGATAGGACGCACGGTTACCGCAGCCGAGCAAGGCGCGGGCGGTCCAAATGACAGGCCCGAGTTTCCATGCGTCGGCACCGCGACGATGAATTACTACAACGTCTCCCGCGCGGTGCGTGGCTTGATCGCCTATATGAAATCGGTGGGCACGAAAAGCGGTGGCAAAGTGACATTTGTATTCGCTCACGACACCCGGCATTTCTCCAAGGACTTTGCGGATTTCTGCGCGAAAATTTGTGCTGAGCATGGTTGTGATGCGTATGTGTTCGATGGCCCGCGCTCGACCCCGCAGTTGTCGTTTGCGATCCGCCAGCTGCGTGCGGATTCAGGTGTTGTAATCACGGCCAGCCACAACCCATCGCACGATTGTGGTTTCAAAGCCTATTTCAATGACGGAGCGCAAATCGTCGAGCCACACGCGACCGCGATCATAGGTCAGGTCAATGCGGTGACCAGCGAGCGTTACGAGTCATTGCCGCTGGCGAAGCAAGGTATGATCAAAACCTTGGGCACGGATTTCGATGAAGTTTACATTTCACGTCTGAAAACCCTGCTGTTGCAGCCGGATTTGTTGAAAACCGCAACGACGAAAATGGTTTTTACCAACCTTCACGGCACGGGTGGGCACATCAACGTGCCGATGTTGCGTGATTTGGGCTTCGATGTTCTAACCGTTCCCGAACAGGATATTCAGGACGGACGTTTTCCAACCGTCGATTCACCGAATCCGGAAAACGGTCCCGCGCTTGCGATGGCGATCCAACTTGCCGAATCCTCCTGCGCGGAGATTGTGATCGGCACCGATCCGGATGCGGATCGTATGGGTGTGGCGGCTCGCGATGATCAGGGTAAAATGGTTTTGCTTACGGGAAACCAGATCGGTTCCTTGATGGCGTGGTATCGTTTGAAAACCATGTTCGAACTGGGTTGGATCAGTCACTCCAACCGCACCCGCGCGGTATTGATCAAAACCTTCGTGACCACCGAGTTGCAAACCGCCATCGCTGACTCGTTCGGAGTCTCGGTCGTTGATACCCTGACAGGTTTCAAATACATATCCGCCAAGCTCAAGAAATACGAAGATGCGATTCCGGCGGATAAGAAAGGGGACTATCGCAGCCTGAGTGAAGATCAAACGCGAGCGTTGCGCTTGGAATACTCCCGCTTTTTCGTCTTTGGGGGCGAAGAAAGCTACGGTTACCTCGGCTCCGATTCCGTGCGCGATAAGGATGCCAACGGCGCGACCCTCATGTTCGCGGAGGTTGCGGCTTACGCAAAGTCCGTTGGCAAAACCTTGCCCCGGCTCCTCGACGAGCTTTACGCACAATTCGGTTATTATCTGGAGGTCGGCAAATCCCTCACCATGGAGGGCGCGGACGGTGCCGCGAAAATCCAAGCACTCGCCAATTCCTACGCCAACCATCCGCCGGAAGTGATCGACGGATCCGAAGTCGTCCGTTTCCGTGATTTCTCCGCGCAGGACATCTACGACCAGGAAGGCGATTTGTTGCCGAAAGAGAAAATGTTGTTCTTCGATCTCGCCGATGGCCGCTCGTTCGCCGTGCGCCCGTCCGGCACGGAACCCAAGATCAAATACTACCTCTACGGAAAATCCAAAGTCAGCGGAGATCTCGCTTCGATCAAGCAACAGGTTGCGTGTGCTGTTGAAGCCTTGTGGAAATGGATAGAGACCGATGCGAAAACGCGCGGGTAAAGAGGGCTAAGAGATTTTTTCGGCAGGATAAAATCGCCGAGGGCTCCCGTCTGATAACATTCATCCAACCACCGACTTCGCGACGGAGTCTAACATGCCGTTTACGAAACGATTCGAATCGGTGGTGCCGAAGCGTTTCGCGAGTTCGATGGCTTCGTTGATGATCACTTTGTTCGGCGTGTCAGTCTTAAGAAGTTCGTAGGTGCCGAGTCTCAATACCGCGCGATCTACGGGATCGATCCGTTGTGGCGAGTAGTTCTCGACGAGGGCGGACAGTTTTTCATCAATCTCAGGTTTGCAGGCGAGCACGGCATCCACCAGGGCATCGGTCTGAGAGATGAGCGAGGAAATCTCGGCTTTTGATTGCCGGATTTTCGCGAGATCCGCCTGATCGGGGAAACGCTCCGGAGTCTCAACCATGCGGAGGCGGTCCGAGATGCGCTGCAAGCGGCGGATGGTTGCGTTGAGAGCTTCGAGCTGAGGCTTCAATTGGGGGAAGTCTTCGCTGGATTTGAGGAATTGATCGCGATTGAAGGCGAGGTCCCGGTCGATTGTGAAGAAACGATCGAGTGCTGAATCAAGTTCGTCTGCAACGTCCTGATCCTCGCCGGCTTTGGGTGTTTTTTCGAGTTGCGTGTGGGAAAGGCTCCATGAGGATTCGAGCGCGAGTAGACGATTCAAATTCGAGGCCAAGGCTTCAGCGGAGGGAAAGGCGGTGATGTGAGCTTTGGCAACTTCGGCGCGTTCGACAAATTCAACCAGTCTGGTCTGGCGACCGATCGCTAGGTGTTGGACCGTCCGAAATGTCGCAATCGATAGATTTTTTCGATCCGATTCCGTAAGAAACTGCCAGAATGGTTCACGTAGCTCCGCTGGCGATGCTCCGCCTTCGATATCGGAACAGTAGAGAAATTGGATGGCGGCCTCCCGTATTTGCCTGCGACTTGGCATGTCTTTATCTGGAAATATTTGGGGATGGTTTGGGAATCGTTTTTTCGATCTGTGTGAAGATATCGATCATGCCGACGGCAGCTTTGGCCGCTTCCCTACCGCGATTCATGCTGGCGGCGATGCAGCGGGCATGTGCTTGTTTTTCATCCTCGACGAGCAGAACTTCATGAATGATCGGAACGCAGTTGCTCACGGCCAGATTTTGAAGTGACTGCGTGACCGAGGATGCGACAAGGTCGGCGTGATGGGTTTCACCGCGAATGATGACGCCCAATGCGATGATGCAGCTTAAGTTGTTGCGCTGCATCAATTTGGAGACAACGACTGGAATTTCAAAAGCACCGGGGACGCGGATGAGGTCGATGCGCGCCATGGGGACAAGCTCCCCAAGCTCGGAAATGGCGTTTTCCACAAGAGAGTCCGTGAACTGCTCGTTGTATTTTGAAGCAACAATAGAGATCTTGGCCTTCTGGCCGATGATCCTTGGTTTGGGCTGCAGTGCGGTGGACATGTGTTGGCTATGAAGGTATGCGAAATAAATGTCAACTGGCAGGGAAGAACAATTGCGAGTTCCTTATCCGTCAGGCGAGGCAGCCCGGACAGCTTTGTACGAAATGACCGGGTTGAAGTTCGGAGAGTTGAGGTTGGTCAAGGGTCAGGCAAAGCTCGGGTTTTCCAAGCAGGTTGCGGGGTTGAAACGCACAACCTTTGGGCGGGTTCGCAAGGTTCGGCGGCAGTCCGGGAATGGTCATCAGCGGCTGGCCTTTGGGTTGGGCCGCCGGAATCGATTTCAACAAGGACCGGGTGTAAGCATGAAGAGGGTTGCCGAAAAGGTCCTCGCGTCGGGCACTCTCGACAATACGTCCCGCATACATGACATTGATATGATCGCAGACCTCGGAAACTACGGCCAAATCGTGGGTGATGAAGATGATCGACGTGCCGAGTTGTTTCTGGCGGTCCTTGATCAGTTCCAAGACTTGTTTCTGAACGGTCACATCAAGCGCGGTGGTGGGCTCGTCACAGATCAGAAGTTCCGGTTTGGTAATCAACGCCATCGCGATCATGACCCGTTGGCGCATACCTCCTGAAAACTCGTGTGGATAGGAATGGATGCGTTTTTCCGGTTCTGAAATTCCGACTTCCGCCAGAGCGTCGATCGCACGGTTCAACGCGGCCCTGCCTTTGATGTTTTCATGCTGCTCGAGAGGCTCGGTGATTTGATCGCTGATTCGCATATATGGATTGAGCGATGTCATGGGATCCTGGAAAATCATCGAAATTCTTTTTCCCCGGATTCCGCGGAGCTGTTTTTCTCCCGCCCTGACGAGATCGATTCCGTCGAACATCGCCGTGCCGCGTACGATACGTCCGGGAGGCATCGGTATCAGACCGAGCAGAGAATAGCAGGTAACCGATTTGCCGGAGCCCGACTCTCCGACGATTCCCAATGTCTGTCCGCGCTCCAGTTTGAAAGAAACGTCTTCAACCGCAAGAACCACGCCGTTTCGGGTATGGAAGCGAGTGGTCAGGTGATTGACGTCAAGCAGCATGGGGTGGAGAAATTTTCAACTTTTCGTTTTAAATTCCAAATGAAGAACCGCGTGGATCAGGTTCAGGCTTTATCGAGAATGGAGTTCCAGTGATCGATGTTGTCCTTTTGATCGGCAAAAAGCTCGGTGGTGTCATCGTGGATGGTCACGGAAGTGATTTTATCACCGACCCCGTTGAACTTGCATCCGCGTTCACCCGTATTGTTTTTACCGGTGATTTTTTCGACGACGTCCATGCCGTTGGTGACTTGACCGAAAACGGAGTGTCGGTTGTCGAGAAAGGGAGTCGGGGTCGTGGTGATGAAGAATTGGGAGCCGTTGGTCCCCGGTCCTGCGTTTGCCATGGAGAAAACCCCCGGAGCACGGTGACGGAGTTCGGGATGAAATTCATCCGCGAACTTGTAACCCGGACCGCCGCGGCCGCTTTCGGTCGGATCGCCACCTTGCAGCATGAAGCCTTCGATCACACGGTGGAAGGCCACGCCGTTGTAGTAACCGCGCCGTGACAGATTGAGGAAATTGGCACAGGTCATGGGCGCTTTGGAGGCATAGAAGGTCGCGTCGATATCGCCTGCGGTGGTATGGAGTGTGATTTTGATGTCGTTCATAAGGGTCAGGAATAAGCTGATGCCGCGGATCGTGCGGAAATCTTGCCTTTCATCCAAGCCATATTTCGTGTATTCCGAAAAGGAGCGGGGGTGTCACACCCCCTGAGGTTGAGGGTGTCTCACCCTTAATATGAAACATCCAACGGTGCGACACCGTTCGGCCTCATGCCGTGAGACGCGGCAACTCCTCATTTTGTTCCTTGGATTAATCCTTTCAATTTCACAGCTTTCATTCGTGAGCCGCACTCCATCAGATTGGCATAGCAGCAAAGGCATCGCGAAGAGCATGCTGCGGGATCGAGTGACTCGCCGCAGAACATTGGGGTATGCCTTGCTTGTGGTTTTGGCATGGCTTGGTATCGGGATGTGGGGAATTGATGAATGGCTTGCCGGCAGCGCGATGCGTTTCCTCGTCTGGTGTAGTGTGTGTATGCTGCTCACCCTCATGCTCGTCATTTTCGCGCTATACGACGCGCTCCGTGTGATTCGGGAGGAGAGATCGAAAAGGGAATTATGAAAACTCCGCACGGATCGCCTTGTTGAGATCGTGAGCGCTTTGAACAGGGTGTGGTGAGCCGATGAAAACGGGTTTTTCGGAATCCGGAACGTCGTCTCTGCCGTGGGAGCCTTTGACGAGATTCGCATCAAGGGGAATGACCTCCAACAAACCGCGGATACCGAGTTTCTTTTTCAGTAGGAAGTTCGCGATCTTCAGTTTCGGGCAAGAGATTGCGGGATCGATGAAAAGCTCACAAGGATCGTAGCCCGGCTTGCGATGGATATCGATGGTGCGGGCGAAGTCCGGAGCCAAGGAGTCGTCGTTCCAGAAATAATAGGTGAACCACGCGTTGGGCTTGGCAATGGCGATGAGATCGCCGGAACGATCGTGGTTGCGTGCGCGGATTTCATCGATGCCTGAGGTTTTTTCCAACAATTCACGGACTTCGTTTTGAATCGATGGATCGTTGATGTAGATGTGAGCGATCTGGTGGTCTGCCACCGCGAACGCCCTGCAACCGCCATAGTCCAGGGTTTCCCTGCCCAGCTCGTTTTTCAACGAGAGCCAGCCCTTGTTCCGAAATAGGCGATTCAGGTGAACGGGTTGATCGACCGGTGAGATGCCGTATTCGGAAAGGAGCAGGACGCGGATGTTGCGTGATTCGTAAAAGAAGATGAGATCGGTGACCACGCGGTCGATGGCACGGACTTCGCTTGGGATATTCGATGCGCAAGGTCCATCTTTTTGCAGGCAGTAATCAAGATGGGGTAGATAGACCAGAGAGAGCGTGGGATGGTGTTTTTCCTCCACCCATTTTGCTGAAGCGGCGATCCACTCCGAAGAAGCGATTCCTGCGGCAGGTCCCCAAAATGCAGGGAAGGGGAAATCGCCGAGATCGGCTTTGATTTCTTCACGCATCCCCATCGGTTGGGTGTGGATGTCAAAATGTTTCGATCCGTCGGCCGGGTAGAGTGGGCGCGGAGTGATGGTGAAATCCGCTGAGGAATACATGTTATACCACCAAAACAACTTCGCGCAGGTGAAGTCCGGATTTTTTTCGGATAGGTCACGCCGGAGGGTATCCCAGATTTTTTCGCCGTGGACGATGTGATTGGATTGTTTCCAGAAACGGATTTCGGCAGTTTCGCGGTCATACCAGCCATTGGCGACAATGCCGTGTTGTTCCGGAGGCGATCCGGTGAGAATCGAAGACTGGGCCGTCGTCGTCAGGGCGGGGAAGGCGGGTTGATAGGTTTGCAGTCCGTGCTTTTCAGCGAAAGCAGTGATCCCCGGAGCGTTTTCTCCGAGCAGGGATTTGGATAGACCAACAATGTTCAATACGGCGAGTCGCATGTTTGATGGAACTTTATGCGTCAAATTTCAAAGTCCAAGCGAGAAGAACAAAGATTGTTGGATTGATTTATCATGAGAATCCGAAGATATCGGGAAATGTTCAAAAAAATGATGGAGGCTTTGGAAAAGGCGAATGTTCGGGCAAAGCTGAAGAAGGGAGGGTTGAGATGTCCGGATTGCGGTAGTTCGGCTGGGGATCTTCCGAATCATTGGGATGAAGTCATGGCATGCAAATCGTGTGGAGCGAGGGCGTCACTGGGAGAATGGGCGGGTTCTTACGATTCGGTGCAAAGAGCGGGCTTTGCGGATCAGCCACCGGCTGGGACCAAAATCCGGAGGGAAACCATCGGCGATAATCAGGTGATTTGGCATATTCCGGCGGTTGGCAAATTCGGGTTCTTCTTATTCTTCGCTATTTTCTGGTTATTGATCACCGGAGCGGTGAGCGGCGGATTTTTATTGGCATTCATAACGGGCAAAAAAATCGATGGCGATGGTCCAGGGTGGTTGATCATTCCTTTTTTCGGACTGTTTTGGGCGGTTGGTTTGGGCATGCTGTATGCCGCTTTCAGAAACAAATACCTGAAGCACACCGTCACCTTCGGGGGTGAACGGATCACGTTGAAGAAAGACATGTTTGGCAGAACGAGTGAGAAATCGCTTGCCAGATCGAGTGTGAGTTCGGTTTCACAAAAAGAGTTTTACCAACAAAACTACAAAGCCGTTTACGGTATCGAGATCCGGGGCTCGGAGGGCAAATTGAGATTCGGATCGGCTCTGTCGGCAGAGGACAAATCATGGTTGGTTGCGGATTTCAAACGGGTTCTGGCACGTCGCGAGAAATCGGAATCCGTTCAGGAAACCGGCGATGCATCGCGAGGCTTGGCGCCCATAAAAGTGGGTACCGGAAAATCCCCATTCTCCATAGCGATTCCAAAGCCGGGCGCGAGTGCTGTGATCGGCTCGTTGATTTTCGCCATCATGGGAATCGGTTTTGTTTGTATCGGAATTTTCTTAATCGAGGGTGAGCCGATGCCCGAAGAGCTGCAGGGAAGGCACGGGGGCTTTGAATGGTTCTTCTTTCTGATGGCAAATGGTTTTCGAACATTCTGGATCTTGTTTTGTTCCGTCTTCGCAGGGATCGGAATCGGAATGACTTGCTCGACATTGCGGGCGAGGGGCAAAGACCGGCGCATCGAAGGAGACGAAGATAAAGTATCGATCCGCACTTACCGAAAGGGATTGACCGTGGAAAACCGATCCTTTCCCCGTAACTTGGTGCACGATATTCGCGGCGCGTATTCGGGTTCTTCAAACGGCAACACCATGAAGCGTGTGGAGCTGGTTGTCGGAAACAAGACCGAAAAGATCGCCAGCTGGATGGATGGAGATATGGCAGACCGGCTGATCGAAGAAGTACGAACCGCACTGGCCAAATAGGATTTTCACATTTCCACTTCGTCTCCCAACTTGGCTACGGTGACTTCGTTGCCGCTTTTCAACAAGGCCTCGCACAGGGCTTGCGCTCCGGCAGGTTCGCCGTGGACGAGCCATGTATGTGATTTGGCGCCCCCGATCCGATGGTAATAGTCGACCAATTCCGAATGATCCGCATGACCGGAAAATGAATCGACGATCTCGATACGGGCATTCACATGGAAGGAATCACCGAGAATATTTACCTGTTTTACTCCGTCACGGATTCTGCGTCCGAGGGTTCCTTCCGCACAGTAACCGACAAAAAGGATCGTGGTGTTCGGATCTTCGATGTTGTTGCGGAGATGGTGGAGAATGCGGCCTGCCTCACACATGCCGGATGCGGAAATGATGATCGCCGTGCCTTCGATGTCGTTGAGCGCTTTCGAACCTTTCACGGATCGAACCAGGGTGAGATCCTCAAAGCCAAAAGGATTTTGTTTTTCAAAGAGCGTGGAGTAGACCTCTTCGTTGAATGAATCCGGATGAAGCCGGTAAATTTCGGTCGCGCTGACGGCGAGGGGACTATCGACATAAACCGGAATCGCCGGAATTTGTCCTGAGGTGAACATTTCATTCAGGACAAAGAGTAGTTGCTGGGTGCGCTCGACGGCGAAGGAGGGAATGAGGATCTTGCCCCTGCGTTTGATCGCCCGGCTGATGACCTGGCTGAAGTGCTCATCAAAACCCGGAGGAGCCTCGTGCTCGCGACCACCGTATGTGCTCTCCATGAGAACGAAATCGACATCGCGGATTGCCACGGGATCACGCAGAACCTCGTTACCGCCGCGTCCGATATCTCCGGAAAACAGGAAGCGTTTTTTCATCCCATCGGCTTGATCCTGAATATCCAGCAGAACCTGGGCGGAGCCGAGAATATGTCCGGCATCGACAAAGGTGAGTTCAACGCCCGGAGCGATCTGCAAAGGTCTTTCATAGCCTAGTGTAACGAACTGGCGCAGGCATTTTTCCGCATCCTGTTCGGTATAGAGAGGGGTAGCGGCTGGAAGTCCCTCGCGTTTGCGGTGTTTATTTAGCCAGTTGATATCGCTCTCCTGAATATTCGCGCAATCGCGCAACATGATCTGACAAAGATCACGGGTGGCATGGGTGGAAAACACACTGCCTTTGAAACCGGAGCGGGATAGATTCGGCAGGTTGCCGCTATGATCGATATGGGCATGGGAGAGCACAACCAAATCGATGGTTTTCGGATCGAAGTGAGGAAAGCGGCAGTTGATTTCGTAGGCATCCTTGCGGTGCCCTTGGTATAGACCGCAATCAAGAAGGATACGTTTGCCATTGATTTCAAGCAGATGCTGCGAACCGGTGGTGGTTCCAGCGGCGCCACAAAATTTGAGTTTCATCGTTTGATATTCTGTCTTTGAAACCGGACGCCGCAATGAAAATAAGTCTCATAAGACCTTTGAGGCTTATTTCCTTTCAAGCAACTTCTCAAACACCCGTGAATCCCGTCCGCTGGCAATATACTGCTCACGACGTTTTTCGGGCAATACATCCGGATCGGACGGCGAATAGTTCGCGCGAATGAAAAAATCCGCCGCTCGATTGGTCAGGGCAAACACCCGCGGGATGTTTTTCTGTCTGGCCAAAGACTCCGCATGCTCGACAAGTTCAAAACCATAGCCGCGTCCTTCGTGGGCTTGTTTGACATAGAGGCAGGCGACTTCCGCGCAATTTTCGGATGGGTATTCGTGCAACGCGACGCAGCCGACGACGTTATCATCGATGGACATGACACGGTAATCACCAATGCGCGCCTGTATGTCTTCGTAGGTCCGGGCGATGAGTTTCGTGCGCCGGACGACACGTCCGATCATGCCAAGCAGCTCGGGAATGTCCTCGTCGCGCAACTCACGGATGACGCGATAACTATCGGCATGCACCATAGTGCCGACACCTTCGTTAGAGAAAAGTTCATCCACCAGAACACCTTGTTGACGGCCGTTCAGGACGTGCACCCGTGGCACGCCGAGATTGCAGGCATTTGCAGCAGCGGCGAGAAGTTCACGACCCTCGACGTTTTCCGATTTCAACACATTCGGAACATCCGCGGCGCGAATCGCGTGGGCGGGTTGACCGTTGACCAGGATGCTTTGCTGTAAGAGAGCGATGACTTTGGAGACGCCGATGCGTTTTGCGAAATCGACGACCTCAGAATCAAGCGGCCCGATTCCTGATGCGTCGATGATGGCGGACTGGCCGCGATTCAGGATATCTCTCACTTCTTTGGCCGCGAGTTCGTCGGAAATCGGAAGGGTGACGCGTGCGGCCATGATTTCACATTCAAGTGTCCAATCATAAAGATCCTTGAGATCGCCACCAAGCACGCCAAGCACGAGTTTCACACCAAGATCTTCAAGAACCGCCAAATCCAGCAAGGTTTCGGCCACCGCAGGCTCGGGCAGTAGATCCGCTTCGATCAGGACGCAAAAAACCTTTCCCCGGAATTGGGGAATATACTGAAGCACGGCGCGCAAGTCACTTTTTTCGACCACGCGGAAGAACGTAG
>JBIKNX010000238.1:0-3726 GCA_044358435.1 Luteolibacter sp. | reverse complement strand
CCCAATATCTGTAGAGCCGCCTGCAATCTTCACCCACAAATCCAAAACCACACCCAGCACTCATCTTCCTTTCGTGTCCTTCGTGCTTTTCGTGGTTAAATTCTTCTCCCCTCCCACAATTTTACCCGCTACACTCCCGTCATGCGCATCGCAGTCTACGCCGGTTCATTCGATCCACCCACCAACGGCCATCTCTGGATGATCCGACGGGGTCTCGAGATGTTTGATCGCCTCATTGTCGCCATCGGCAGCAATCCCTCAAAATCCTACTCCTACTCCGTCGAGGAACGGCTCGAAATGCTGCGAGCATCAGTCCCCACGAGTGACCGTCTGGAAATCGACCATTTCAACAACCGTTATCTGGTGGATTACGCGACCAAGAAAAACGCCACCTACATTCTGCGCGGAATTCGCTCCCCCAACGATTACGAATACGAACGGGTGATGCGCCATATCAATGCCGACATGGCCCCGGAAATCACCACTGCCTTCCTCATGCCGCCTCGCGACGTCGCCGAGCTTTCCTCCAGCATGATCAAATCCCTCACAGGCCCCGAAGGCTGGGAAGAAACCGTCAAACGCTACGTCCCGGACGAAGTTTTCAAAGTCCTCAAGCAAGGGAGAGGTTGAGAAATTAAGATATTAGGACATTAAGTGATTAGGTAGTTTGGGAATTCATTTCCCTAATATCCTAATATCCTAATATCCTAATATCCCAATCTCTAATATCTAATCTCTCTTCACTCATGCTCCGTCAGATACCGCTCCGCCTCCAGCGCGGCCGCGCATCCTTGGCCCGCGGCGGTGATCGCCTGGCGGTAGTAATGATCCGCCACATCGCCTGCGGCAAAAAGCCCCGGTGTCTTCGTTGCGGTCCGCCCCGGCACCTGAAGGATGTAACCGTTCTCATCCAGATCCACCAAGCCGCTCACAAAACTGCTGTTCGGCACGTGACCGATCGCCACGAAAACGCAGGCAACTTCCAGCTCACTCTCGGAACCGTCGACCAGGTTTTTCAATTGGATCGCACGCATCTCGCCTTTTTCATCCGTGAGGTATTCGCTGACCCCGCTGTTCCAAACCGGCTGAATCTTCGGATTTTCCAAGGCGCGGTCCGCCATGATTTTTGAAGCGCGCAATTCCTCGCGACGGTGAACCAAATAAACCTTGCTCGCAAAGCGGGTCAGGAATCCCGCTTCCTCGCAGGCACTGTCGCCACCGCCGATGACCGCCACCGGCACATCGCGGTAGAACGCACCATCGCAAGTCGCACAGGAAGTCAGACCACGTCCGATGAGTTCCTTTTCATTGGGCAGACCCAGATGTCTCGGCGCGGCACCGGTCGCGATGATTACGGTCTTCGACAGCAAGGTCTCGCCGCTCAAATTCACGCTGAACGTGCCATCCGCATTCTTCGAAATCGACTCCACGGTCGCATACTGGATGCGCGTGCCGAATTTCTCAGCCTGCTTCTGCATGTTCATCATCATGTCCGGCCCCATGATTCCCTCGGGAAAACCCGGAAAATTCTCCACCTCGGTCGTGGTCGTCAGCTGCCCTCCCGGCTGAGTGCCGGAAATCATCAGGGGATTCAAGTTCGCGCGGGCCGTGTAGATGGCGGCTGTATACCCGGCACAGCCGGTTCCGATGATGATGACGTTTTCCATATAAGTGAGTGTTTGTGAGTGTTTCCGCCACGGATTATTCAGACCCCGCACCGAAAGAGTCAACCCAGTCATCAAATAAATTTCAACTCATTGATAGAAAACCCACGTGCGTGTCGTAATCATAAACAGAAAGCGCTCAAGTAAGCTTAAGCATTTCGAAAAACCCATCAAGCCATAACCCCCGAACGCAAGATGAAAATGATCCTAAACAAACCAAACCTTCCGGTAGAAAACTCAGCAGCTGCAAAGCCGGCTCAAAACTGGGATGCCTTATCCGTTGCCCGTTTGATTCGAGAAAACTCCACCGCAGTGATTTCTCCTTCTTTTCTCTATCTGGGTCGCGCAGAGACCAAACTCCTTCGCGATCACCTGGCCGAGGCCTTTGGTGCAGCCTCCGTCATGACACTTCATGAAACCTACTATATGGGACTGAAAGTCGTCAGCGTAGATGCCGATTCCTACCTCCAAACCGGCGGCAGGAAGATCATCCGCAGCGAATATTTGCCGAGTTTGTTGAACGCTTCGTGAGGCATTTCATTCACTCCACATGAATGACCACAAGAGTCGTGTCATCGACTCCTGAATTTTCAATGGAACGTTTGAGCAAGGCTTCGGCGATTTGCTTCGGTGTTTCGCTCTTGGACATGGCATCGGAAATGTGGCGCTCCCAGATGCCGTCGATCAAACCATCAGAGCAAATGAGAAAGCGATCTCCCTTGGCATAGGAAATCGCCGCAAAATGAGGACAGAGTGAAGGATGCCCGCCGCCCACAACCTCATAGAGTGCGGCGCGGCGCGGATGCTGGCGGTATTCGATTTCGGAAATCTCACCCCGTTTCCACGACAACCATGCGGCCGAGTGGTCACGGGTCAACTGCTCGGCTTTGCCGTCGCGGAACAAATAAATCCGGGAATCACCCACATTTGCCAAATACATGTTTTCCGGCGTGAACCACGCGAGCGCGAGCGTTGCCGCCATTCCCTTTTTGTCCTCGGTATGCAATGCCGCTTGATTGATATGCCCGTGCACTTCTTTGAGCGTTTCTTCCAAATGCGCGATCGAATCCGGAAAAAATCCGGTGGCGGCCGCTTTGAAGGTTTGCGGAATCATCAGCGCCATCCGCTCAAGGATCAGCGACGAGGCGAGCCCCCCCGCGTTCCCCCCACTCATTCCATCCGATACCGCAAACACCATATCCTGATTTTTCAACGAACTCTCGCCAGTCTCTCCCAAAACCTCGGCTCCATCCAGATTCGAGCAAAAGACGATCCACGAATCGTCATTACACGGTTTACGCGTGCCACTGACGGTCATACCCGCCCAATGAATGATGGGATGTTGCGACACTGCCTAAGAGGGTTCTTTGGGATGGGGTTCCGGTAAAATTTCCGCAAGCTCGAAATCGATGATGCAAAACCTTCCCAGCTTGTCCGAGTAGGTGATGTTTCTGGGTTCGGCATCGAGATGCCGGACTCCGTAATCCTTCTCCAAAGCCGCAAATAGGGAGTCCGCTTTTTCCTTGGAAAGCTGCGGGGCGGGACGCCCGCAATTGGTCGATACGAAATAAAACTCCTCGGGATGCTCTTCCAGAACTCTTGGCACATAAGGGCAACCGCGCTTCTCGAGAACCTTCAAGACCTCAACCTCGGTCGCATAGCGCTTCTCCACATCGCTGCCACGCAAGCGTTTGTGCACATTCCCATAGAAATCAATCCGCACAAGGGACCTCAATCCGTCTTTGATGGGTTCGATCGACATCCCCGCCACCTTACACCGATTCCCCAACTTGAAAACCTTTTAGAAAAATTATGAGACCCATAAGGTTTAACCACGGAATGCACGGATTACACGGAGTGTGAGCTACCACACATTTGCAGTCGCATCAACAATACTCCCCATAACACAAATCTTCATTCCGTGTATTCCGTGCTTTCCGTGGTTAAATTCCTTCTTCATTAGCGTCCATTCGCGTTCATTCGTGGTTAAAAATTTCACATCCGCGGTAAAAAATCCCCCCTCCCGTTCTTGCTTGAACTTTGAGCTTTGAATACTCCCCAT
>JBIKNX010000001.1:0-37050 GCA_044358435.1 Luteolibacter sp. | reverse complement strand
ATTTTCTAACTCACCTTTTGGGTGAAGAGAAATCGGCGACTTTGAGGTATCCATTCCCCGTAGTTACAATACTTAGCCCGTGATGACCAGATTTCCATTTTCCTCTTTAGGATCATGCCTGCCACTTGGGAGGCTCGTTGGTGGGTTGGATTTACGGAGTCCACATGCTTCGTCCGCGCGTCTCGCTCAAAACCCTGCAACAACGGCGGAAGCCTTAATTTCCTTTGCAGGCTTGGCATGGGCGGATAGGAAGATCCGTCTCCAGCAATCAGCAAACGATGAGTATTTCAAAGCGCGGCGTTTTTTATGTGATGGTGTTCTTCTCAGGTTTTGCCGGGTTGCTCTACCAGATTCTGTGGATGAGACAGCTGGGCTTGCTGTTGGGAAACACCTCGCACGCCGCAGCCATCACCCTCGGGGTGTTTTTTCTCGGACTCGCCAGCGGAAGCTGGTTTTGGGGAAACCGATGCGAACGTCTGCCCGGACTTTTGCGGACTTACGCATGGCTGGAGATCGGGATCGGCATTTGCGGGATTTTCTTCTTACTCATCCTGAACCACTTCCATGACATCTACCCAATCATTTATCAGGCGGTCGGGCCGGGAGGAAATCTGCTTGTCCTAAAATGCCTGTTGACTTGGCTGATGGTTTTTCCCGCCTCGTTTCTGATGGGAGGAACCATCCCCGTCCTGGGACAATTTCTCATCAGGAACCGGAATACCTTCGGAACAACGTCTGCAAAAATCTACGGGATCAATACGGTCGGCGCCGCTCTCGGAGCATTCCTGACCGGCTTTTATTTCATCGTTCTGTTAGGCTTCAAACAGACCTGCTTTCTGGGAATTTTCATTTCCATGTTCATCGCCGCGGTCTCATTTTTTCTTGCGCGCAAGCCCGAACCCGCGCCCGCGGAGGCACCGGCCAAAGTCCCGGATGAAAAAGAGAATTCATCAGGAAAATCGTTTCGGAGGAAAAAGGATATCGGCGAGACGCCCATCGAAAAAAACCCAGCCGCATCGCGATCCGCAATCTACGCACTTGCCTTTATTTCAGGCTTCAACGTGCTCGCGCTCGAGGTGCTGTGGACCCGGATGTTTGCGCAAGTTCATGAAAACTCGGTCTACAGCTTTTCCGCGGTTCTGATCGTGGTCCTGATCTCGCTCGCTGTCGGGGCGCTATTGGCATCGTGGTTGGCGAAGCGTAGCGCACATCCTCTCAAGACGCTGTTTTTCCTGATGATCTTCAGCGGTATCAGTGTCTGTATTTCACCCTCCATCTTTTTCTCCATCACCGATAAACTGCGGATGATTGCGACCGATATGTCGTTCGGAAGTTATGTATGGAATCTTTTCAGAACGGGTTTTACGGCCGTCGGCATACCGTGCTTCATTCTCGGAACGGTTTTCCCGTTTCTGATGAAAAGCGAAGAACGCTTCACGGATCAGCCGGGGAAAAGCATCGGCATTCTCTCCGCGATCAACACCTTGGGAGCGATTTTTGGCTCGCTGGTCTGTGGCTTTGTCATGCTCAGATATCTGGGCATGTGGCGCTCGGTTCAGATGATCGCCGCAACCTATTTCCTTGTCGCTTTGATCATGCCGCTTGGAAAAAGCGCCCTCAACGGCGCGACGAAAACCCTCACCGCCTTCATGCTTGTCATTTGTTTTACGATCCTCAGCCCCGCAAAGCTTCCTGTCACGGGAACCATCCCCGGCGCGGCACCGGAGACCCTTGTGGAAGTCTGGGAGGCCAGCGACAATACCGTTTCCGTGGTAAAAACCGACATCGGCGGACACTCCATCAAAATCAATTCCAGCTACAGCCTCGGCTCAAGCGCTTCGGCCATGTCCCAAATTTTCCAGACCCGGATTCCACTCCTTGCATATCCGAAAACCGGAAGTGTCTTCTACCTCGGAATGGGTACCGGCGCGACGGCGGGCGAAGCGTTGAACAAGGAGGATTTCAAAAACATCCACAAGGTCGTGGTCTGTGAACTCTCGCCAGATGTCGTGACCGCTTCCAAAAAATATTTCACCGGAAAAATCGATGGAATCGATCACACCCATGGCTTGTTCAACGACCCCAGAGCAAGGGTATTGGTCGAGGACGGAAGAAATCATCTGATGGCTACCGAAGAAAAATTCGACATGATCAATGCCGACCTGTTTCTGCCCTATCAGCGCGGCACGGGAAGCCTCTACAGCCTGGAGCATTTTCAATCCGCAAAAAGACATCTCAATCCGGGCGGCGTGTTCGTGCAATGGTTGCCGCTTTATCAGGTCTCGGAATATGAATTCGGCGTCATCACCCGAACCATGTTGCAAGCCTTCGACCAAGTCACGTTGTGGCGCCACAACTTCCAGCCCGGCTCGGAAATCGTCGCTCTGGTCGGCCACCGCAACCAGTCCCCGCTACCCGCTTGTGATCTCGATGTTAAAAATGACAAACAACAGGCTGTCCAGGGCGCCGAATACACGGATATCCAAAATTTGTTCTTACCCATGAATGAGCAAACCATCCTCTTGTTCTACTGTGGCAATGTGAGCGCATCGCGGAATTTGTTCGAAAGCTACCCCGTCAATACCGACGACAGACCGGTGATCGAATACAAAACCCCGCGCTCGCTTCATCGCAAGAAAAGCGAAGGCACTCCGCACTTTGTCGCCGAAAAATTCTCCGCATTGGTCGATCAGCTGTTGCAAGCCACGCCTCCCATGACAGACCCCATGCTGGCGGATCGAAATCTTCAAAACCGGAATCTCCCTCTCGCCGGCGCCTCTTTTCACAAAGCCCACATTGCTTGGGCATCCCATGACCGGATATCATGGAAGCAAAATTGGCAGGATTTCGTGAAACACTGGGTCGAGCCTGATGTGGTGTCTCAGGAGTAGAATCGTGATAAGGGCATTTGGGCCTTTTAGTCGATAAATCCCCAGAATTGGAGACTCAAGCCGGATATTGAGCCCCTTTCACATGACAGGAGGGCGCTGAATCTTTCCTCTCGCTGGATATCGGAAATTCATCATAGGATCTGTCCAACCTTATGAAACCCAATCCATTTTTACTCGGCATCCTTCTCAGTGGACTCACTTTCGCCGCCGGACCCAAAGTGGCTTTGAAAAATATCGACCTGACCAAAGGAGAACAAATTCCCGCAGAATCGAATCATTACTGGACATTAGGTGCCACAGGCGCGCGAGGCTGGATGTTTTGCGATAAACTCACCACGATCGATGCTCGGCAAATCGCCATTGTCGAAGTCTCACCCGACTCACCAGCCGCAGGAGTTCTTCAAAAAGGCGATGTCATTCTCGGTATGGCGGGTAAACCGTTTTCTTACGATCCACGCACAGAATTTGGCAAGGCCCTCACCACCGCTGAATCCGATGCCGGCAAAGGAGCATTGAAATTAACCCGATGGCGCGATGGAAAAACCGAAGAAGTTATCGTCAAAATTCCCGTCCTCGGAGACTACAGCGCAACAGCTCCATTCAACTGTCCGAAATCTAAACGCATTCTGGAAACCGGCTGCGAAGCTTTGGCAAAGCGCATGGAGACAGCCGGTTATGACCGAACCCAAAGCCCTGTGACCCGCGCACTTAACGCTCATGCCCTGTTAGCCAGCGGAAATCCAAAATATCTGCCCATGGTGAAAAAAGAAGCGGAGTGGGCCGCAGGTTTCTCAAACGATGGAATGCAAACCTGGTATTATGGTTATGTCCTGTCATTCCTCTCCGATTACAAAATAGTCACAGGTGACGAATCCATCATGCCTGGCTTGACCCGTATTGCCATGGAAGCGGCGAAAGGTCAGAGCAACGTTGGCTCATGGGGCCATAAATTCGCAAGGCCCGATGGTGGACTCTTTGGTTACGGCATGATGAACGCACCCGGAGTCCCTCTAACAACTTCACTTGTCTTGGCACGCAACGCCGGCCTCAAGGATCCAGCGATCGACCTCGCCATCGATCGCAGCACAAAATTGCTTCGCTTTTATACCGGCAAAGGTTCCATCCCCTATGGCGACCATGACGCATGGATACAAAATCATGATGATAATGGTAAAAACGGTATGGCGGCGGTCTTGTTTGGTTTATTGGATGATCATGAAGCCTCTGAATACTTTTCGCGTATGAGCCTTGCCTGTCACGGCATGGAACGCGACACCGGTCACACGGGTAATTTCTGGAACATGACTTGGGCCATCCCAGGCATTGTCCAATCCGGCCCGCAAGCAACGGGTGCGTGGATGGAAGAATTTGGCAGATGGTATTTCGACTTAGCGCGTAATTCAAACTTCGCATTCCCCCATCAAGGACCACCTGAACCAAAAGGAGACTCCACCAAAGGCTGGGATTCAACTGGAGCTTTCCTACTCGCCTACGCAATGCCTTTAAAGCAAACCTACTTGACAGGTAAGCACCCGAATAAAGTCAAGCAACTCAACGCTACCGAAGCGAAAAGCATCGTAATTGATGGCCGCGGTTGGAACAACAAAGATCGTAACAGCGCTTATGATCAGATGGATGGGGATGAGCTTTTAGAAAAGCTATCTAGCTGGTCACCCGTTGTTAGAGACCGTGCCGCGATGGCACTCAACAGAAAAAAAGACACTCCGATTTCCACTTTGGTTGAAATGTTGAAATCAGAAAATCTCAACACCCGCCTTGGCGCTTGTGTCGCTCTCGGTTACCTCAAAGGAAAAGCTGAGCCTGCGATTCCCGCACTTCAATTAGCACTAAAAGATAAAGATTTATGGATGCGGGTGAAAGCGACTGAGTCACTGGCCAATATCGGCAAACCCGCTATGGTCGCATTACCAGAATTACTGGAAATCATCGCCAAAGGACCCACCAAAGAAGATCCGCGCGGCATGGAACAGCGTTTCATTTCATCAATCGTGTTCGGAGAAATGCTCAGAAACCCTCTCGATGGTTTGGATCGTCAGAAACTGGCAACGGCTATCAAAGCCGGCTTGAAAAACGAAGACGGTCGGGCACGCGGCAGCATTTCATCGATTTATAAAAAGCTTTCCAGTGAAGAAATCCAACCCCTCCTGCCAGCGATTTTCCAAGCAGCAGCTGTCCCCTCACCCAGTGGTGAAATGTTTGCTGACGAAGTTCGTATCGCCGGACTCCAAGTCTTGGCAACCCATCATGTCGAGGAAGGAATCCAAGCTTGCGTGGACTATGTGGGCAATCAGAACCCATGGGCGAGTCAGATTCGTACGGGAGTAATCTTGAAAATCCTAATATCATATGGAACTCATGCGAAGCCAACCATTCCCGCACTCACCCAGCTAGCGGATACATTTTCGAAAGGTGAGAAGGCCTTCCCAAAAAATCTGAGCCTTCAGAAGGAAAAGGACGTCCGTGATGCTATCGCCGCCATCGAAGCATCGACCGAAACTCCGGAACTCATCCGAATTAAAAAGTAGCATGCGCGGCCTTCGTAGCCTGACAGCGCGATCGGGGAGCCGAGACTTTTCTTTCCGAGTATGAAGTGGATTGGGGTTTTATCCCGGAATCCGAAAATCAAACGCATAAACTTTCACGGCATCACATTACCAGTGTTCCAGTCCGATCATTTCTTCAGTCCCGCATCCTGAAGTGCCTTGAAAATCGCTGCCGCCGCAAGTTCGTGACCTTTCAAATTCGGGTGGTTCACCTGGCTGAGCAAATCGGTTTGCGGCGTTCCCCTCCCCACTTCGGCAACCCATGCCGCGAATACATCGGCGAGGACGCATTTCTGGTCCATGGCGATTTTACGGATGAATGCCGCACGCTGGCACAACGCATCATCGGGATCGGAAAGGTTCGCGGATGAATCTCCCGTCGGGGTGATCAGCACCACCGGCACATTCGCCTTTTTCGCGGCAGCAATCATTTCCAACCATGCCTTCTCCATCTTGTCGAAAGGAAGCCTGCGATCGTTGAGGGCGTAATCCATGAGGACCAGATCCGGCTTCAAACTCAGCACGTCATTCTCGAAACGCGCGGCGCCCGATATCGAATTCTCACCACCGATCGCGGTCGTTATCACATTGAGCACCGCAAACGGATATTGTTCCTTCAGCTTCCGATTCACCAGATGCGGATACGATTCAAACGGCTTTACCTCGGGTGTCTTATGAAATCCCGCAGGGACACTGTGACCATGAAACACGATCCGGATCGTGCGGTTTTTCGGCCAGGCCGTTTTCATCAAATCGGACAGCGGAGAGAGATCCTGGGCGTGTGCGATGCCAGCGAGGAAGAGTGCGAGGAGAACGGGATGCGGTTTCATGAAACACACCCTCACAAATCAAAACGGGAAATCCAGCAAAAGAATTCAAGGCCCAACTGGCTACCAAACACGACATGTTTGAACCACCATCCACTCGCCACAGCGGTCAGACTTCCGCATCCGCAATCGCCTGCAGTTCGTCCCATCTGGCGTAGAGGGCAAGCGTCGCCGCGCGGGCGGCTTCGAGCTTCTCCATCTCGCCGGGAATTTTTTCGTAATGATTCAGCTGAAACTCCGTATCGTTGATGCGTGATTCGATCGATAAAACCTCATCCTCCGCGGCGAAAATCCTATCCTCAATCGTCTCCAACTCCGCGCGCTCTTTCTGGGAAAGCTTTCTGGGCTTGTCTTGGCGCCCCGCCGGCTTATGGGACTGGAGCGCTTTGAATGCCTGCGCTTGGGCCTTCTGTGCCGCCTCGCGCTGCTGGCGTTTTTCCAGGTAATACGAATAGTTCCCGGGAGTGACGTGGATGCCATCGTCTTCGAACGCGATGATCTGGTCGCATATCCGGTCCAGGAAATACCGATCGTGGGAGACGCAGAGAATGCTTCCACCGAAACTCGAGAGTGCCTCCTCCAACATGCGCAGCGATGGCAGATCAAGATCGTTGGTCGGCTCGTCGAGAATGATGAGGTTGCCGCCAGTTTTTAAAACCTTGGCGAGCATCAGGCGGGCGCGTTCGCCACCGGAGAGGAGATCGACGCGTTCGTTGATGCGTTCGTTGTTGAAAAGGAAGCGTCGGAGATAAGCGCGCGCGCCGAGAGTTTCATTGCCGAACTGGACTTTCTCATTGCCATCGGAAATTTCATCCAAGAGCGAACCCGTTCCGTCGAGCTGCATCCTTGATTGGTCGATGTAATTGATTTTCACGCGCTTCCCGAGAACCGCCGTGCCTTCGGTGGGATCGAGCTGGTTGAGGCAGAGCTTGAGCAAGGTGGTTTTGCCGACCCCGTTTTTACCGACGATCCCCGTGCAGGTTCCCGGACGGATCGAGAGATCGAGATGCCGGAACAACCAACGCGGATGTTTCTCCGTGCCGACGTTGACGCCCGCCTGTTCAAGCTCGATCACCACATTTCCCAAATCCGATGCCGGGGGCAAAAGCAAATCCATCTCCCGCTCCTCAGGCGGCGCTTCCATACCCTCGATTTCATAAAACGCATCGAGCCTCGTGCGTTGTTTGGTTCCCCGGGCTTTCACACCGGCCCGCACCCATTCGAGCTCGGTGCGTAAAAAACGCTGTCGGCGGCGCTCGGATTGCTCGGCGATCTGCTGTCGGATGGCCTTGCTCTCCAGATACGCCGTGTAGTTTCCCGCATGGGAATAGGCGCGGCCGTTATCGATCTCAATGATGCGGGTGGCGATGACATCGAGGAAATAGCGGTCGTGAGTCACGAAGATCACCGCACCGGCAAAGCTTTTCAACACATCCTCCAACCAACGGATGGACTCGGCATCGAGATGGTTCGTCGGCTCGTCTAACAGAAGAAGATCCGGCTGGCAGGCAAGCGCCCGGCAGAGCGCGACCCGGCGTTTTTCACCGCCGGAAAGTGGACCCGTCGGCGCATCGAGAGGAGGCGTGCCGAGTGCGTTGGAAAGCGAAATGATGCGTGAGTCCAGGTTCCAACCATCGGTGTGGTCGAGCAGTTCGAGAAATCCCTGAAGTTCCGTTTCCGTGCCATCGCCGTTTTCGTAACGCCGCATTGCCTCCACGATATCGGCGGCTCCGGCCGCGATGTTTTCGTGAACCGAGAGTTCGGGATCGAGCTCGAACTCCTGTGGCAAATATCCGGTGCGGATCCCACGGCGCAGTGAGAGATCCCCGGAATCCGCCTGCTGCTCACCGGTCAGAATTTTGAGCAGAGAAGTTTTCCCGCAACCGTTGCGCCCGACCAAACCGACCTTTTCCCCGGACGCCACCGCCAGCGTCACCCCATCGAGAAGATTCTGATAAGAGTATGACAGGCGGATTTCGTTGGCGGAGAGAAGGGTGGACACAAGGCGGAAACTTTAATTTCTGAACTCTAAACCTCAAGTCAGAGCTTGATGCGGGCGTGAATGGAAAGGGTTATCGGAGAAAAGTAAACCGTGAAGGAGAGAAAAGAATTTCATCTACCATAAATTCCATTTCGCGTTAGCCTGCATTCGTGCCTGCGATTCTGATTTTTGAAACCTCTACGGATACCGCGTCCCTCGCATTGGCGGTTGATGGGCGTATCGTGATCGAAAGGACTTTCACCAGTGATCGCCGCCACAATGCATTGTTGTTCGGGCCGCTGGCGGAAATCGTCGAGGAATACGGTTGCCGGCATTTTGATATGATCTTGGTGGGCAGCGGCCCGGGAAGTTACAGTGGAACACGGGTTGGGATTGCGGCAGCTCAGGGAGCCGGTTTGGTTTCCGGGTGCAGGACGATCGCCATTCCATCCGTTCTTGCCACCGCAACCGCCCTTTCAGGAAAACCCTGTCTCGCCGTTGGGGATGCTCGCCGAGGCTCTTACTGGATCGCGAACATCAATGGTGGCGAACTCGTCAACGGACCCATTCTGACTGATGGGGTCGGATTTCAAGCAGCGCTCGATCTCAACCCTTCGCGCTTTTCCATGGAGCCGATACGCTCATTCAACATTCCGCTCGAACAGCCTTCAGCCCACGGAATTTGGCAAGTATGGGAAAATGCTTCTTCGGAGTTGCAAGATGCCTGGACCACGAAACCGCCGCAGCCCATCTATCTCGCACCGCCACACATCACCCCTTCCAAAAAACAGGTGTTTGGCTGAAAATGATAAAGAAAATAAACCGCAGATAGACACAGATAATCAAAGAGTTGAATACCTTGTCTCTCAACCAATCGGTGGGAAATAGATTTACAAAAATCTCTTACAATCCGCGTCCATCTCCGTTCATCCGTGGTTCCACTTCTGAATCCGGGTTGAATATCAGAGCCGGCGGGCGTTGCGACCCTCGTCGATCAATTTCCAGAAATGCTTCGATCCGGCCAACGCCTCGTCTTCAGCGAGTGGCATTTTGGAACGGAACAAAAAGTCGGAAAGGGTGCCCTTGTGCAGAACACGGCAGACGATGATGGAGCCATCTTTGACCTCGAAATAGAAACGGTATTCCTTTGCACGGAACCGATACATCACATGACCATCCCGCTCGATTTTTCCAAACCGATCGCTCCCTGCGCCGTTCAGATCCTGCTCGGTCACATGGAATTCCTCCAACAACTCAAGCTGCTCCAAAGTCCCCAAAGCGGAAATTTCCGCCGCACTGATTTCATTAAAAACAATCTGAAACACGCCGCCACTCTAGTCAACGCGCGGGCCGCGTCAACTTTTGGAATTCCAGATGACCCAGCACATGCGGGCACGCGAGCGTTTTTCAATATCAACGAGTAAAATCGCAGCGAACGGATGGCTCGGACATATCCCCCTTCTTCCGTCTTGCGGTCTTGCGTCTTGCCTTTACGATTTCCGCGATGCGTTGCTTTTACTCTCAGGCTCTTGAGCTCGAACTTCCTGACGGACACCCGTTTCCGATGGATAAGTTCCGGGTTTCCAAAGAAATGCTGTTGAGCGAACGGATTCTGCGTCCCGAGGAAATTATCGAGGTCAAACCCGCCGATTTCCACCGCATCCTGAGAGTCCACGACCGTTCCTACATCGAGAAAATCCAATCAGCGGCACTGGATCGGAAAGAACAACTCCTGCTCGGACTTCCCACTTCTCCCAATCTCTTCTCACGCTCCGCCACGGAGGTCGAAGCCACACGCCTCGCTTGCGAGGCCGCGCTTGCGGAAGGAGTCGGTGTCTGCCTCGCGGGGGGGACCCATCATGCCTTTCGCGAACATGGCGAGGGCTACTGCGTTTTCAATGACATTGCGATCGCGATCCGCGATCTCCAGGACAAGCAACCCCATATCAAAATCATGGTGGTTGACACGGATGCCCACCAAGGCAACGGCACGGCCTCATTACTGGGCGATGATCCGCGGGTGTTTACCTATTCGATTCATGTCGGGAAAAATTACCCCACCCGCAAGGTCAACTCCTCCTTGGACGTGGAGACCGTTCGATACGTCGAAGGCGAAATGTATCTGCAAGCCCTTTTTCAAACCCTTGCCGATTCACTCGATCGATTCGACCCCGATCTGGTGATCTGGATTTCAGGCGCGGACAACCATCGCAACGACCGCTTTGGACAAATGCACCTGTCTCTGAAAGAAATCCAACGCCGTGACGAAGTCCTGCTGCGTGCCATGATCAAAAACCGCATCCCCATTGCCATCCTCTACGGTGGCGGCTACAACCGACAGCCCGAGTTTACAGCCAAACTCCATCGCAACACCATCGCCACCGCCAAACACCTCGCCGCGGAGTATCGCGGGCTCTAGGAAATCGCCAAACGGGCGTTTTTTCACAAGAATTCGTTGAAATCGCCTCCAATGGCGTTTACATAGGTCTGTCGTTGTCATACCCTAACCCATCTCCGATCCATTCACATGGTCTCCTCTCGTAAAGATTCTTTCACTGTCCAATTTTTACTCATCGCGGATGCGCTTCTGGTTTGGCTGTCATTCTGGATCGCTACCTCGCTCCGGGATCCCATTCGCAATCTGCTCAATCTCAGCCACACCGATGTAACGGATCTCAACGCCATCTCTTGGGTTTTGTATATCGCCGTGCCGTTCACTCCGCTTGTTTTGGAGCGATTCGGCTTTTATCAAAAATCACGCTACAAAAAATCTCATGTCATCATCTGGGAACTGATTCAGGGCATATTCATCATCGGATTGACCATCTCTTTGGGCACGGTCTTCGGGAAAATGGACGAAGCCCCGCGTCTCATTCTCGGAACTGCGGCGCTTCTGATGTTTGTATTGTTAATGACCAGAGAGCGCATCACGACATTTTGGTTCAAAAGCCGCAGAAAAAGCGGAATCGGAAAAGAGCAGGTCGTCATCGTCGGAGATGAAGAGGAGATTCTGCTTTTCCTATCGGAAATCGATCCGGACACCCTGGAGGAGTGGGATATCATCAGCCACTTCAATCTCGCACAACATCCCACCGAAGAACTCTTCAACATACTGAAAGAGAAATCGGTCAGTCGGGTCATGTTCATCACTCGCGAGACGGAATTTGACAAAGTCGCAAGTGCGATTGAAATCTGCGAGTTGCAAGGCGTGGAAGCATGGATTGCCGCATCATTCATTCGCGCTCAGATTGCCCGCCCGGCCTTTGATTCGATCGGTTCCAAACCGATGTTGGTCCTGCGCTCCACTCCCGACCTTTCATGGGGACTGCTGGCCAAGGAACTGCTGGACCGGATCCTCTCCCTCATCATCATTCTTTGCACTTCTCCCTTGTGGTTGATCGCTTTTATCGGAATCAAGATTGCCAGCCCTGGAGCTCCGGTATTGTTCTCTCAAATGCGCGCAGGGCGTTATGGAAAGCCCTTCAGAATGCTGAAGTTCAGAACCATGGTGGCGAATGCGGAGGAACTGCTCAACTCCATCAAAGAAGCACACGGCAATGAAATGGAAGGACCTGTGTTCAAGCTGGATCGCGATCCGCGGGTGTTTCGCTTTGGTGCCATACTCAGAAAACTCAGTATCGACGAACTCCCCCAGCTTGTGAATGTCTTGATCGGACAAATGAGCTTAGTCGGTCCCAGACCCCTGCCACTCTATGAAGTGGAGGCTTTCTGTGAAATTTCTCATCGCAGAAGATTGAGCGTTAAGCCAGGTATCACCTGCGAGTGGCAGATTGGCGGACGCAATAAAATCACTCGCTTTGAAGACTGGGTCGCGATGGATCTCCGCTATATTGATAACTGGTCGATATGGCTGGATATTCAAATCCTTCTCAAAACCATACCTGCGGTTTTGTTCGGAAAAGGAGCCAAATAACTCTCGATATTCAACCCATGGCCGTTGCCTCGTCTGTTTTCTGGATCGCCGGATTCATCCTAAGCGCAATCATGGGTCCAACCCTGAAAATTTGGACCTGGGGACCCACCATGCTTTGCTTCGCGGCAGCCACAGTCTGCTCCATTCCCAACATCTGGCGGGGCAGTTTGGACAAATTCAATTTGTATATTCTCCTCACGGGGTTGGCGACAGCCGCGTGGTTCGCCGGCAGGGCATGGTTTTCACCGGTAGAGGAAATGGCACGGATCGATCTCTCGCTCGTGGCGATGGCGGTTTCCACCTTCATCGTTTTACAAAACGTGTTCAGCCATAGCAGGGCGCAAATGATCCTCATCATCGGCATCGCCTTGTTGCTTTGCGCCAACCTGGCAGTGATGGCTCTGCAGATCCGAGACGTCGGCTACAATCCTGTTATCCCGCATGCGTTAAGCAGCTGGCCAACAGGATTTTTCCGTCATTACAGCCATTGCGCCACATTTTTAATCGCGAGCTCATTGCTTTTGGGCGGGTTCGCTTTGCGAGGCTCTTGGCCAAGGGCCGCCCGAATCGTGTTCCTGTTGCTGGCCTTCATGGGCATGGCAGCTGTTTATATCACCAAATCCCGCAGTGGTATGTTGGGCGCGAGCGGTGGCGTTGCAGCGCTTCTCATCTACTGGCTGCTCACCGGCAAACGGGACGATCGCAAATGGAGCGGCGTCGCACTTGTTGTCGCTCCCATTGTCATCCTTATCATCACGGTCATCTCGCTATCCACCCTTGAGTCCGTCCAACAAACCCGCAGTGAAGGCAGCGATCTGATTGACATGTTGGATAACAACCTCCGCCTTTATCTCTATGGCATCGCCTTTTCATGCGTTTTACTGCATCCTCTAACCGGCGGAGGGAGCCGGAGCTTCAGTTGGGAAAATTATCAGTTCTGGGAAATTGAGAAAATGGGTGTGCTTGGGGCAGATCCGCAACATGTTCACAATGAGTTTGTTCAGGTTTTCACGGATTATGGAATGATCGGTGCCGGTCTGCTCAGTGCATTCATTCTCGGGATTTTGATATTGTGCACATTCCGCTCTCTCGTTCAGGGAGATTGGAGCAAATACGCGCATTCCGACGCATGGCGAATCGGCGGTGTCGCGGCTTTCATCGGCATCTTCATCCAATCCAATTTCGAGGGTATTCTGCGCACAGCCCCGGGAGCGATCATCCTCGCCATCTGTCTGGCTGCCGCGAGCCATGGACATACAATCCCCAAAAATCCCCCAACAAGCCGACCATGGCTTCGTCAACTCGCTCTCACACTGTGCTCCCTGGCTTTCATTTTGATCATGTGTGTCCATGGCTACAAAGGAAGCGGCGTGGCGATGTACCTATGGAACGATGTGATGCTGACTCCATCCGCCACTCACGAGGATAAAATTTCCGCTTACACGCGTGGGATCGGGAAATGGAAACTCGAATCACTCTTATCCGAAAGGGGGACTCTGTATTATGATCTGGCAGTTGAAAAAGGCCCCGATGATGGCGATTATCGAAATCTCCTGAAAAAGGCGTTGGAGGATTATCAAGCCGCCATTTCCCTCCATCCCCACACTCCCCTTCATCCGCGCAATGCCGCCAATACGCTGAGATTGCTCTACCGGTATGACGAGGCTTCAAAATATTATGAAAAGACCATCCAACTTCAGGGCGGTATGGAACCGGCATATTTCGGTCATTTCCTATACGCCGGTCTTTTACACGAACTGGCGCTCTTCCAACTGCAGAACGGAAATTACCCCGAATCTGTCAAAAAATACGAGCTCGCGAAGAACCATTTGAATCAAACAACCGGATATATCCACGGGGCGAAGTTCAAGGAGCTGCAGACCCACATCTATATCAACCTCGCACAGGCCCTGGAGAACGGCGGTGAATATGAAAAAGCCCTCTCTCAATATGAAGCTTATGACCGCCTGAGGGGTGCCGGCAGCGCCAACTACTACGTGGCGGTCATGCTTTACAAGCGCGCCAGAAACTTTTCGGAAACACAACGTCAGCCCGACGCACTCCGCCTGTTCATGGAAGCGGAAAAACTTTTGAAAACCCATCCGCAACTTTCGAAACATTTGCCCATTGAAAATCGCAACAGGCTGATGGAAGACATCCGGAAGCAAATCCTGAGGCTGCGGGAGGAAAATCATCTGCCATCCACGGAAATTCGCCTCAAATAATGGCCATTTCATACGCCAGGCTCCGGCTTAACGGATGGTGACTGCCAAAAGCTGAAATTTAAGCCGCAAAGTGTTGCCCATCCCGTCTTGCTGTGAACAATCGGGCCGCCCATGAAAATTATCAGCGGAACAGCCCATCGCGAACTTGCCGGAAACATCGCAGCCACTCTCGGCCAACCTCTTGCCGATGTGCAAGTGGATGCCTTTCCGGACGGCGAAACATCGGTAAAAATCAACGAAAACGTCCGCGGGGAAGACGTTTTCATCATCCAGCCATCTTGCCCTCCGACAAATCACAACATCATGGAGTTGCTGATCCTGGTCGATGCCGCGCGTCGGGCCAGTGCCGAACGCATCACCGCGGTCATGCCTTTCTTCGGATACGCCAGACAAGATCGCAAGGATCAGCCGCGCGTTCCCATCACCGCCAAACTTGTCGCCAATCTTCTCACCTCCGCCGGTGTCAACCGCGTGCTGACGATGGATCTCCACGCTCCGCAGATCCAAGGATTCTTTGATATCCCGGTCGATCACCTCTACGCCAAACCGGTCCTTATCAACTACCTGCGTGAACGCCATCCGGACACCTCGAACCTCACCGTCGTCTCCCCCGATGTCGGCGGAGTGAAAATGGCGCGCGCCTACGCCGATGCTCTCGGCGCGGAACTCGCCATCGTCGCGAAACACCGTGTATCCGCCACACGCGTGGAAGCCATGAATGTCATCGGCGACGTGAACGGGCGGGATGTCCTCCTTGTGGACGACATGACGGAAACCGCGGGAACCCTCACCGCTGCCGCGGAAATTCTCCACAAACACGGGGCCAAACGCATTTTTGCCGGCGTTTCCCACGCGATCATCAGCGAGCTTGCGAACCAACGCCTTGCGAAATCACCCATCGAGGAAATCATCACCACCGATTCTGTACCCCAAGCTTGTGGAACCAAAGTTCAGGCCGTGACCATCGCTCCGCTTCTCGCGGAGGCCATCCGTCGAATCAACGGAGGTCAATCGGTCACCTCTCTTTTCTCCATCTGAATGCGGCACTGAAATTGCTTCGTTTCATTTTCCCATGCCTCATTCCACCCGCGAAGAACTACGCATCGCTGGCTTCGATCTGATCGACGAACGCCTCACTTACCTGCTTGGATGCCTGAAGGATGCCCTGGCAAGCGCCGGAGAAACCGAACTACTTGCTCACATGCCCTGGTCCGGTGCCGCTCCCGATCCGGATGCCGCTCTTCCTGAAGCTCTTCCAAAACTCTATTCCATCGGCTTCCAGCTACTCAACATGGTCGAAGAACGCGTCGCCGCGGAGATCCGACGCGAGCGGGAAAAAGCACTGGGCGCAGAATCCATACGCGGTCTCTGGCCCCAGGCTCTGCGCGATCTTTTGAAAATCGGTCTCGAACCGGAGAAAATTCTCGATGTCCTCAAGGAGGTCCACGTCGAGCCCGTGCTGACCGCCCACCCGACGGAAGCCAAGCGCGAATCCGTCCGCGCCCGCCAACGTGCGCTTTACGAGGAAATGGCTCGCAACGAATACCCGAAATACACCCTGAGGGAAAAACGCAGAATTCGCGAGCGTGTGGTCACCACTCTGGAAACCCTCTGGCTGACAGCTGAAATCCACACGGTTCGTCCCGACATCAACTCGGAGTTGCGTAATGCGATCCACTACCTCCGCGATCTTTTTCCCGCCGCCATCAACCGCCTCGATCTCCATTTTACCGAAGCATGGCGTGATGCCGGACTTCCGCTTGATCTCCTGCGCTCGGCCGGAAACATCCCCCGCATGTCCTTCGGTTCATGGATCGGAGGTGACCGCGACGGCCATCCGCTCGTCACTCCTGCCGTCACCGAGCAAAGCCTCTCCGAACTGCGCATCGCTGCTTTCCAGCTTCTCGAACGCGAGCTCCAGGACCTCGCCTCGCAGCTCACCATCTCACGCCAGCTCGTTCATGTTCCCGATGAACTGCAGGATAGAATCGATGAACTGAGCTTCACCATCGACAACGACAAGGCGGTCAAGGAAATCCTCGATCATCAGACCGAAGAACCCTGGCGCCAGCTCGCCAACCTCATGGCCTTGCGCCTGCGTGAACAAATCGGAGGGAAACTCGGATATGTTTGTTCCGCACAACTCACCGCCGATCTCGATCTCATTTCCAGCACCCTGAAAAAATCGGGTTGCAAATTGTTGGAAGAACAAGCGATCCGTCCGGTGCGCCACAAAATCGAAATGTTCGGTTTTTATCTCGCCAAACTCGATGTGCGCCAGAACTCGGAATTCCACGATCAGGCGATCTCGGAAATTCTAACCGCCGCCGGAGTGCCGGACGGCGGTGATTTCGCCGCATGGCCTGAATCAAAACGGATCGATTTTCTCAATGCGGAACTCCGTTCCACCCGTCCCTTCCTGCACGACGGATCATGCATTGGTGAATATGCCGACAATGTTCTCGATACTTACCGAGTCTTGGTGCGCCACATGGCGGCGTGGGGTCATGACGGGCTCGGATCGCTCATCATTTCGATGACCCGAAAACTCTCCGATCTCTTATCCGTTTATCTCCTCGCCCGCGAGGCAGGCCTGATGCGGCACAGCGAGCAAGGCATGATCTGCCCGCTCGAGGTCGTTCCGCTTTTTGAAACGATGGATGACCTCGCGAACTCTGCCGGCATTCTGGATGCCTTTCTCGAGCATCCGCTCACCTCGCGTTCGATTCACGCCATGCGGCAGCCTCAACAGCAGGTCATGCTCGGTTACTCGGATTCCAACAAAGATTGCGGCATTCTCGCCGCGCAGGTCGCCCTGCATCACGCACAATCCGAACTCACCAGAGTCGGCCAAGCAAAAGGCGTGAAGCTTTGTTTCTTCCATGGCCGCGGCGGAACCATTTCTCGCGGTGCCGGTCCCACCCATTGGTTCATGGCAGCCCTTCCCCACGGTGCCATGTCCGGCGGTTTCCGCATGACCGAACAAGGTGAGACGATTGCTCAAAAATACGCAAACCTTGCCAACGCGACCTACAACCTGGAACTGCTGCTTGCCGGTGCGGCCATCAATACCGCCCGGCACAAGCACCTGCCTGAAGCGCCGGATCCGGCGGATCGGTTCCTTGCCATTCTCTCCACGTCCTCCCAAAAAGCCTACCAATCCCTACTCCGCTCCGATGGCTTCATCGATTTCTATCGCCAAGCCACTCCCATCGATGCCCTGGAAAACGCCCGCATCGGCTCACGTCCCGCGCGCCGAACCGGAAAGAAATCCCATTCCATTTCAGATCTCCGCGCCATCCCATGGGTTTTCTCATGGACCCAGGCCCGTTATTATCTCCCCGGCTGGTTCGGAGTCGGAAGCGCACTTGCCGATCTCAAACGGGCATCTGAAAAGGATTTCGCCGAACTCAAAGAAGCCCTCAAACATTCCACGTTCCTCTCCTACGTCCTGACCAACGTCGAAACCAACCTGGCCTCCGCCAACCTCGAACTCATGCATGCCTATGCCGGGCTGGTTACCGATAAAAAAATCCGCGCGTTGTTCACGGAAAAAATCACCGCCGAGTTCAATCTCACCGGCCATCTTCTCACCGAACTTTTCGAAGGCTCCATGGACGATCGCAGACCCCGAATGGCGAAAACGCTGGAAATCCGTGAGGCTCCGCTGAAAGTCCTACACCACCAGCAAATCGCCCTTCTCAGGGAATGGCGCGGTCACATCAACAGCGACCATCAAACCGCCGCGGATGCGCTCTTGCCCAAGCTTCTCCTATCCATCAACGCGATCGCCTCAGGCCTGCGCACGACGGGGTAAATGCAACGGCGATCTCCAGTCGCCGTTTGAATGATTCTACAGCACGAAATAATGCGTCTCCATGAACATGGAAACTCTTACTTCGAGCTCTGCATCTCGATCATGGCCTTTCCAAAAGCCTCCCCGATTTCCATGTAAGTACCGCCATTTTGGTGGTAGTGGAAACTTTGGTCTTTGGGCGAGTTCTTGGGATCCGGCCAGATATGGCGTATATCCACCGATTTCACGTTGCCTTTGAATTCGGGATATTTGCCTTTACCTCCATCAACCGCAAGTTGCGCCTCGGCCACTGTTAGATCGTTGCCTTCGCGCCCGGGATTGCCGCAGCCTGTGGAAACGAGGAAGGGAGCACTGGGAGCCTTGAAGTCCTTGCGAAGCGCTTTGATCAGATTGACGAGGTTATGTTCATAGCGTTTGGCAGTGACTTCGCTTCCAGTGTCTTTGTGACCTTGGAACCAAACAAAGCCAGCGATCTCGTAACCACGTCCTTTCTAATGCGGAAAATTCGCATCGAAATTCGCGAGGACATCTTTGGCTGCGTTGACACAATCGTCATATTGTTTGCCAGCATACCAGTCGATGGGCTTGCCAGTTTTGTCCAGCCATGCAGGAGGCTCAGTGGCTAAACCTTTTGCCGGATCAGCATCCCACATATCTGGCTTTTCCTTATAGCCAGCAATCACCTTCATCGTTTTGTTGCCGCTTTTATCAGCAACTTCAGCGAGAGAACGTTCGCTGCCAGGCGGCAAAAAGTCCCAGGCGAGGGATCGATTTCCCTGAGATGCTTTAAGAATCAAAACGGGCTCCTCGTGGAAATCGCCGATTTTAAAACCAAATCCCAGCTCAGGTCCAATTTGGCTTGCACCCGCACCACAGCCGATGCTGAGCCATTTATTTCCAGTAGCTGTGACAACACCCTTGTACCAAACGTCATCACGCGAAGCCCAATTGCCATTCTTATCTAACAAATAGGAAAATTTACCTTCCTGTTTAACCAAAGTCGTCAGGGTTCCGGGAATATCCATGCGTTTGTAAAAACCCAATCCGTTGGCATTGGCTGTGAGGTAAGTGACTTTAAAAGGAACTTTTTCTCCGGCTGTCAGTTTGATCGAGTGATGGATGGGTCCTTTGCCAACTTCCTTGCGATAAATCTCCTGCCCGTTCATCAGCATGATGTTGTGCTCAGAATCACCATATCCTGGGTTGAACTGATAAATTCCAGTTTCTTTTGCAGCGAAAGTTCCGCGCACGATTTGCACTCCACCACCGGGAAATTCCGTCGGCTTAACTCCCCCATAACTCTCAAGAGGCAGGGTTTTGATCGGCTTGGCGGCATCATAATCCAGGCTCGCATCATAGGCTCCCTCGTAAACCGAAAGCACTGGCTTATCAATTTCCGCACCCCAACGCGATGCTCCACCATCGACCTGACCAATCCCAACCATGTTGGATTGACCTGATAAAATATAGACTTTCACCGGCTTTTCAGCGGCAGCCGAAAACAAATAACCGGCAATCCATGCAAATAGGAATAGGCAAGAACACTTCATCATTTTGAGATTAACCTTTTTTCAACACCAACCACTGTGACTTCCAACCGACAGGATTTTTCGCACCGAATGCGCCTGCTTCAATGAATAGATAATCAACCCCACCCAGGGTCTTAACAGTCATTTTTTGTGCGATATTTTGATCAAGATCCAACAATCGCTCACCAGACCAGATCCAGCGTGGATCCTGCGTAAAACCATCATCTTTAAGAGTGATTTTGACAAATGGCGGACGCGTGATGGTTTGTTTTGCCGCAGGATCAAAGCTCTCAATCTCTGGCACAGTTGCGATGACGGTCCATGACCCCTCTGCTTTTGGATTGGCGACAAAATTGCCATCATACAGATATTTTCCTTCATCCGGATCTTCAGGAGTTTTATCCGGATTTTGAAGATTCTGCCACTCCGTGGAGAGCATCGGCACGAACGAGGCAGCTTTTCTGAGAACCTCCGCATCGAGCGCCGGGAGTTTTCTTTCCTCGATCCACAAGCTGAAAATCCCTTGGGCGGCAGGAGGCATCTGGACGATGGCGCGATCGCCATAACGCATGAAGGTGATGGCGGAAATCGTGACCGGACCTTTGGTGAATTCCCCGGTGAATTCGGGGGTCATCCAACCGCCTTGGATGTTGTCGCCTGCGCGCCTACCCAGACCTTCTTGCGTTTCGACAAGTGCTTTGCCGTTCACGTAAATTTTAAATCCATCTCCTGCGCCAACACCCTGTCCGCGGCTGGCACGGAGGCGGTAGATGTGGCCGGGTTTGGGCGCTGGAAATTGGAAATTTCCACTCATCAGCAGAACTTCCTTTTCCCACAGCGTGCGTGGCTTTTCTCCCCAATGATTGCGCTCCGCTTTGGAATTATCCGTCAGTTCGCCTTTGTATTGACCAAAGGGCGAAAACCCTTTTTTCCAGCCGGCTTTTGCGGCATCGAAATCCTTGGCAAACCAGTTCTCCATGCCTTGTGGAAGAGTCACCGGACGATAGCGCCATGGGGTTTTATCGTAGGCGAGTTTTTCCGCAGGATCGAAGGTATGGTAATTCCATTCGGCATTTTTAAGATCGGGGCCGAATGGCTTCCAATCGTAATCATGGATTCCAACCTTGTTATAGAGCGCCACGAGGCCGTCGATGGAATTCATGACCGTGCCGTTTTGGGCGGGTTTGTCGAGTTCACTGAAAATCTTACGGCGATTCTGACCGATGTATTGATAGACGAGTTTATCGCTGATGAGCGGGAGAATGATCTTTTTCAGATCGGGCCCGAATTGCTCGGGATCCGCAGAGAGGAACACGGTGTCGTGCGGGAGTGCTGAACCGGGAAATTGCTTTTTCGAAACCTGATAGAGCAGGTCGTATCCACCGGGAACACCCGAGAGGGCCTCGGCAAGGCGGCCCAGTGTTTCCTTGCGGTGCCCTGTCAGATCCTGGCCGCCCTCCCAACGGGTCGGGGCGTTGTATTTTTCGTATGCGCCACCCATCGCTTTGAGCGCGACAACCCGGACTTTCTCATCGGCGGCAGGAAGTTTTTCCCTCAACAGACCGAGCGGTCCACCTGTCGTGCTCTGCCGCGGAGTGGTTTGAAACAACTCGCCCATGGGCGGAAGAACTTTTTCGTAACAACGGCTGTCGGTCGCGACTTGGGCCAAGGTCATGAGCGCTCCGTTCTGCAACCATTGCTCGGAATGCTTCAGGTAGGGGACGATCATGTCCACGTGCGGAACGATCATGTCAGGCGTGCCTTTTTGGATGAGGGAAAAACAGGCGTCTTTCACAAACCAAGATTCTTTGTCGTCTTTGAGGCGCTCGATCGCGAGATCGAAGAGACGTTTTGACCAATCCTGTTTGGGATCGAAAGCTTTGACCGCGGCGCGGAGGCCGGCATTGCGGACGCGCGGATCGGCATGAAGGACGAATTCCTCCAACAGTTTCGGCCGAACTTCATAAGCGGGCTTGGGGAACATATAGTCGGCAGTCAGACCGGCGGCCACATGAGCGATCATGTTGCGGATGAGGTATTCCGGATGGGATATGTATTGGCGGATTTCATCATCCGTAATGGGCTTTTCATTCAGGCGTGAAATGAGCGGCTTGGAGGAATCCTCAGCCAGGGTTTCTCCAGCGATATCGAGGCGCTTGCCGGGTTCGCCGGGGACGGGATCCATGGAGAGGAAAATATCATCCGCCTCAGTGCCCCAGGGGCGGGTGGGGAGTTGATAGGGCTTGGAAAATTTGGATGGCGGCGCGCCGGTGATGCGCAGGGTTTTGCGCGGGATGGTGTAGGTGATCGCATAGCAATTGCCCCACTCGACGTTGTCGTAACCGGCACCACCGAGTATCCCGAACGATCCGTCAAAGCGACGCGACATCTCGTAATGCCATTTGCGGTTGTCCATGAACTCGCGGTATTGTTTGGGCTCTTTCTCCTGCTTGAGGCCCATCGAGGCACTGCGCCAGATTTCACCGATACCACCACCGGTATGACCGTGCAGCATGAAGGTGGTGGTGTAAAAACTGGTCTTCGCACAATGATCGCGCGCTTTCGCATAAATCGATTTTTCACCCTCGGGCGTGAGCGATGCGGCGGCGGCCATGGCGAAAGCGAGTTTGCCGTGCTTGCCGTTATCGACGAATGAATTTTCCGGCCTGTCATCGCCGTATGGGTTGATGCCGCGACCCGCATAGCGGAAAAAGTGAACCATCGTGCGATGAAGCAGGCTGTCGTTCACTTCCACGCCGCACTGTTTCGCGAGGAGAAGAAACGTCACGACGTGGGTTCCGCCGGCGTTGAGGTGACCGTTGCCGTAGCCAAGTTTGACCACTCCGCCGCGGCCCGCCCATGCATCGAGGTATTCTCCTTTTGCCGCCGCATCCACCCATTTTTTGATGATCGGAAGCGCGACGGGATCGCCGGTACGGAGATAGTATTCACAAATCGCAAGACCGCCGTAACCGATGTGCCATGCGTAGCCGTTGCCCTTTTTATCTTTGAGGCTGTGCACCCATTCCTTAACGGGAGCGAGATCCTTTTCCTAGCCGGTGGAGAGCAGAAACAACATCCCGAAATCAGCGAAGCCTTTGTCAGAATCCGGCTTGGCAAGGTAGTCGGCCATATTTCTAACAATTTTATCGGACTTCGGGCAATTCAGCGGCCAGTTTTTGCCGTAAGCACCGAGCACCGGGATTTTGACGATGACATCCTTGGCCTCATCCTTGATTGCAAATTTCACAACCCCGTCCGTAGCTTCCGCCTTTTCAATGATTTGGCCAAGCTGGATGCGCGGGTCGATATCTTTGAGTTTCTCACCATTGATGGATTCGATGATCTGGCCTTTTTTGAGCAATCCCGCGGCCTCGGCGGGAGAACCGGGCTCGACAACTCCAACCTGCATCGTGAACGCAGGCTGATGCAGTTCGATGGACATCCCCACCGGACCGAACCGCGTGATCGTATTGACGGATAGGGATTCGCTCGGGGCGGTTGAGAAAAGCGGCGCATTCTTGTAAAAAGATTTCGCGTTGGCCGTCTCATATGGATGCGCCAAACTGAAGGCAACAAGGCCAATGGAGATTGTACGGGTCAGCTTGCGCGGGGCAAAAGATGGAATGGTCATGGATTTTGTGTGCGGTAAGTGGCTGCTTTATGTCAGAATGATCCCGCCCCTTTCCATCATTAAATCTGCCGTCTATCCCGATAACTTGCCCGGGCCATGAAAATCATCTGCGGAATCTCAGCTCGTCCCGCAGACTTTCGATTTCATCAACCAAACCGATGATCGTGGAGATCGCCGCCCAATTCATCCGGTGGCGTTGCCGCAAAGTCTCGATGTGACGCAGTCGCAGCACGGTTTCCTCGTTGAAATGCCATCCGCTCGCCTGATGGGTGGCAGGTCGGATCAGTCCTTTGCGGCAGTAAAATGTGATTTTACGACGTGAACTGCCTGTCATGTGAATCACGACTTCCAGAGGATGCAGGTGGTGAGGATCGGGTTCTACCGTTTTCATGTCATGGCTCTCTTGGATTGAACGTTGAGGTGTCACGAAGTTTTTCCCATGCGCTCCGTTCCTCCGGACTGATCTCAGTGGGTGATGCGATGGAGATTTCCACATACAAGTCTCCCGGTGAGTTCTTTTTCGGCAAGCCATAGCCTTTGAGCCGCAGCTGGTCTTCCGGGCTGGTTCCCGCGGGTATTTTGAGTTGTACGGACTTCCCACCGGGGACTTTTATCGAAATCGTCGTACCCAACACCGCTTCCCATGGAGCCAGAGAAAGCTCACGGAAAAGATCATGACCTTTCACGCGATAGTCCGGATCAGCCGCCATGCGAACCCGCAAAAAGAGATCCCCGTTCTCGCCACCTCCGGAGCCTGTGCCTCCATGCCCGGGAACCCGAAGCCGTTGACCCTCACCGATCCCCGCCGGTATCCGGATCTCAACTTCATCTGTTGTCACCCTTCCGCTGCGCGGGTCCGCCTTGCGCAGAGAGATCGTCCGCTTCGAGCCACTGAACGCCTCTTGGATCGTCACCATCAGATCACTCTCGATATCCTGACCGCGCAGCTTTCCGCCCCTCGCCCCGGAAAACCCACCACCCCCATAACCCGCCGCACGCCGGGCTCCTCCACCGGAGAAATATTGCTCGAAAAAATCGCTGAATCCGGTGCCGCCGAATTCAAACTCAAACCCTTCCGGCATCTGCTGCGCACCGCCTCCTGACCAAGCCCCTTGCGGTGGCGCTCCTCCATAGCGATCCCAATTCGCTCCCAATGTATCATATTTTTTCCGCTTCTCCGGATCACTCAGGACCTCATAGGCCTCATTGATCTCCTTGAATTTCTCCTCAGCCGTCGCTTTGTTTGCCGCAACGTCCGGATGATGCACCCGGGCAAGTTTCCGAAAGGCTTTTTTGATATCCGCCGCCGAGGCATCCCGCCCAATTCCCAAAACCTCATAATAATCCCTGAATTCCACTGCCATTCTCAAAATCTATAGGCAAAAATCCTTGTTTACGCAAGTCAGCGATTTCCCCTAGTGATATATCCCATTCTTCAAGGTTGAGCGCGATCCGTTTGCAGTACATGGTTTCCCCCATGACCCGCTTACGCGACCCTGACGAGCCGAAAATCTACTTTCTGCCGAACCTTATGACTGCCTGCAATCTCGCCTGCGGCTTCTTCGCTGTGCTGATGATTCTGAAAGGACAGATCGAAGTCCAAAAAGCATCCGGTGATGGAGTGATTGCCGCAAAGGAATATTACGAGATCTCCCGTCATTACTACCAATACGCCATTCTGCTGATTTTCGGCTCCTGCCTGTTCGATCTGCTCGACGGTAGGCTTGCCAGACTCGGGGGGCAGGAATCACCCTTCGGACAGGAGTTCGATTCGCTCGCCGACATCATCTCCTTTGGCATGGCTCCGGCGATGCTGCTCTCACGTGCGGTGCTCTTTCCCCTCGGAAATGTGGGTTGGTCGATCGCTCTCATCTACCTCATCTGCGGCGCGATGCGTCTCGCACGCTTCAACTGCCTCGCATCGCTTCCGAAAAAACCCGGATCCAAAAATGACTTCCGTGGCATTCCCATTCCGATGGCCGCCGGCTTTATCGCCTCCCTAACATTCCTCATCATCGATCTTTACAAAAACGACCATGAGGTCGGCGTTTGGAAATACGTGCTCGCCGGAGTCATGCTCGGACTATCCTGGCTGATGATCAGCGATGTCCGTTACCCTTCTTTCAAGTCCGTCGATTGGAAAACCCGCGGCAGCTTTGCAGCCATTCTGGGCGCGGTCATCCTAGTCAGTTTGACCATCCATTTTCGTTACATCATGCCGGTCGTCCTCTTCAGCGCCTACCTGATCTATGGTTTCATTCGCCCGTTGATATCCCAACGCATTAGAACGGAAATTGAGGATTTTTCGGAAGGTGATGAGACCGTGACTGCCGAGGATAAGAAAAAACACGAAACGCCCTGAACGAAGCATGGATGACAAAAAAAAATCACGTCTCATTTCTTGGCTGCTTGTTCTGCTTCCTCTGTGGCTCTTCGCCTCCGGCGGCTTCGCCCTGGTCAGGTATTTTCACAACGAAGCCTCAGATCGGACAAAGACTGAAAAACGTTTTGCCAAACACGTCTCAGCCGATTCTGTCGCCGATGATTTGAAAAAGCTCATTTCGGTGGTAGGTGAGCGCAACACCGAGAAACCCGATCAACTCGCCGCCACCGCATCGATGATCGAGGGCACACTCGGACCGTCCAACACGGGCTACAAAGTGACCAAAATCAAAAGTCCTACCGAATTTCCTGTTATCACAGTCTCCATTCCCTCTACCAACCGTTCCGCAGAACCCATCTGGATCCTGAGCTCCTACGATTCTCCCGACCATTCCCGTGGCGCGGAAAAAAACGCCACCGGTCTTGCCGCCACTCTTGCCGCAGCTCAATCCTTGGCCGATTTCTCCCCCGCTCGCCCCATCCATTTCATTTTCATTCCGCATGTGAATGAAAATGACGCCCCTATCCGGGAAACCGCCATCACCGTATCCAAACTGATCCAAACAGAAACCAAGCCGCGGGCGGTCCTATGCATCGAGGCCATGGGCGATGCCGAAACCCTCATGTTTTCCTCACGCGATTCCGGCGCTTTAAGCTCGGTCGGCTTCGAAGACCTCGGTAAAATTGCCGGAGCGGATATCGCATACCTCGGGGACGATTTTGACCTCTCATCCGCCCTTTACAAAATGAACCTGCCCGCCATCCGCATCGCCACCCGCCCGACCCTCCTGCCCGGCGAATCCGATGAAAAAAGCCCCTTTGGTCCCACTTTGGCAGCTTCCGCAGAGCGCCTGATCGAGTTGATACGCAGGCTTTCAAAATAAGATTCCAGAAATTCCTGTCTTGACCCATCATGGATCCTGCACGACCGATCCGATTCCAACCTAACGCGCATGATTTCCCCAAGTGAACCCGACACATCTTTCACCTCTCACGCTCCGGGCTACTGGCCGGATTGCGACCCGAAGGATTGGAACGATCCGAAATGGCAACTCAGAAATCGAATCGATTCACTTGCAGACCTCGAGGCTCGGATCCATCTCATCGATGAAGAGCGCGCCGGTGTCCTGCTCGCAGGCAACAAGCTCGCCATGTCGATCACGCCGCACTTTTTCAATCTAATCGATCAAAACGATCCGGACTGCCCAATCCGTCGCCAAGTGATCCCGCGCATCGAAGAGGGCTGGACCGCACCCGAAGAACTGGTCGACCCCTGTGGCGAGGATTCCCACATGCCCGTTCCCGGTCTTGTTCATCGTTACCCGGATCGCGTCTTGTTTCTCGTGACCGACCGCTGCGCTTCATACTGCCGCTATTGCACCCGTTCGCGTGTGGTTTCCGGTGTCGGCGAGCAACACCTCGAAACCCAATGGGAGCTCGCCTTCCAGTATTTGGAAAAACATACGGAAGTCCGCGATGTCCTCCTTTCGGGCGGAGATCCGCTACTGTTTTCCGATGCGAAACTCGATAAGATCCTCACCCGCCTGCGCGCGATCCCGCACATCCAGTTTCTTCGGATCGGTTCCCGCATTCCGATTTTCCTGCCGCAACGCATCACACCGGAGCTCTGCGATATGCTGAAAAAGCACCATCCGCTTTACATCTCCATCCACACCAATCATCCCAAAGAACTCACCACCGAAGTCCGCGACGGTCTTGTCCGCCTCGCGGAAGCCGGCATCCCGCTGGGCAACCAATCGGTTCTCCTTCGCGGTGTGAACGATTCCGCGGAAATCCAAAAAGCGTTGGTGCATAAACTTCTGATGGCTCGTGTTCGCCCTTACTACCTCTATCAGTGCGATCTCATCACGGGATCATCGCACCTCAGAACATCGGTGGCCGAAGGTGTGAACATCATCGAAAAACTGCGCGGCCACACCACCGGTTATGCCGTCCCGCAATTCGTCATTGATGGACCCGGCGGGGGTGGAAAAATTCCACTCAATCCGAACTACGTCATCGATAACAGCCCGAACAAAATCACCCTCCGCAACTTCGAGGGAGAGATGTTCGATTACCCCAACCCGTCTCCCATCCCGACAGCGGCCATGAAGGCCCTGCATGAAAAGGCGATGTGCAGTTAGATGTTTTTCCGGATCGGACCGTTTGCCAAAAGTCTAATTCGCCGCTGGCGGCACAGCCACCACTTCGATCTCCGCATAATACGTCACCATGTTTTGGACGGTGTTGCAGGCGTCGATATCGCCAGCCCAAAATCCCACCTTTTTTGCTTTGAGCTTGATGGTAAGTTCGTGGTTTTTTCCAGCCGCGAGTTTCTTCCACAGATTATGGGAATGATAACCTATGATCCTCTCCGAGGAGCGCGGCTTCGGACTGATTTCGATGACATCAAAACCATCTAACAGACCATCATATAGGTCGATGTTCGCCAAGCTTATGTCATTCGCGCCCACATTTTCCACCGAGACTTTCACCTCGAATTCCTCTCCCAATTCGACCGTCTCCGGATGCTCCACCGAAATCTGGAAACTCGGAGGTTCCTTATACATCAACCAATATCCAGCCGCTCCGATTCCAAACCAGACAAGCGATGTGATGACCATGGTCACCAGCGCGGTCAACAAAATCAGCTTGTTGCGGTATGAGGTTGGAGTTGGCGGATACATGTCAAATTCGTTTGGTTTTTATGAGATTCCAGCAATTTTGAAATCCTAACTGAAAAATCCCCGTTGCGCCACATACCACAACCATGGAACAAAATCCAGTTCGGGTGACACCTCTTTTGCAAAATCAGCCAACGCCATGACCGAACGACTGCCATCCATCGCAGCCAGAACCTTGAGTTGTGAAAACGGAAAGATGCAGGATTTCATTTTTGGATCGACCAATGGAAGGCATTCCTGCGCGCAAACCAACCGCCATGGATCAAGTTTGGGATGATTCGGAACGGAGAAGACGAGCTCGGACCTTACCGGAACAGGCACGGATTCGCCAAGCGTCACATCGCTGCGACAGAATATCTCGGAACGAAAGGTCGTCCGCTTCTCCGCATCGGTCAAATCATCGCCCTTCACTCCGGTCACCGAATCACCCAACCACCGCAATCCGCTTGATTCCGCAAGTTTGACCACCGCTCCCAGAGACCACGGATCCATCAATGGCGCGAAATCGTCAAATGCCAATACCTCGGCTTGCTTGGCCAGCATGTCATCCACGATCTCCGCTTCTCGCGCATCAGCCACATCCCTCAATACGGCGAGCGCCGTGATTTCATCCACTCCTCCCGCTGCCTGAACCGCTCGCACTTTTTGAACCACGAGCATTCTCTCCTTCCAGCCTGCCGCAACATTGAAACTCATCACCGCCACGCCATGCTTCGTGAGTCTTTGACCCATGAAATCCATCATTCCGACCTTCACCTCATCCGGCACCCACGAAAAAACTCCATGTGCGATGATGAAATCGAACTTTCCTTCGGGTGCGTAATCCAGGATCGAACTCTCACAGAAACTCACATTTTTCAGCCGCGCTTGCCGCGCCAGATTCTTCGCTCTTGAGATCTGTCGCTTGGAAACATCCACACCCACACATTCCGCAGTCGGCAAAAAGCTCGCTACGGAAAGTAAATGATGCCCCGTTCCGCAGCCAATTTCCAAAATCCGCGCGCCCTCAACCGTAAGTCCACTCAGCCCGAAAAACCTCGCGACCTCGGCATTGACCGCCGGATCGACATCCGGATGACTCATCGGTGGATAAGCCTCTGCCCGAAACAACTCTGCAAAGGTGCGCTGCATCCCGGTGTTTCCAATACACCGCAGGAGTTTGCAACCCCTTTCATCAAAAGCCCCATCCACCCTATTCAAGAAGTGAAACCCCGAATCTGCATGTCAAACCACGGAATGCACGGAGTACACGGAATGGATAAGGCTTTCATGAACCCCAATTACACCCATGGAGTTAAGCTAGTTTCCAAGCCTTCGGTATTGTCTTTCTCCGTGTATTCCGTGCATTCCGTGGTTAAACACACTCGATATGCCCGCCAACTGTAGACCCAGAGTTAAAAGATCCAAACTCCGAAAATTATCCTGAAATTTTGTGTTCCATCCCGCGCCTGAGGTACATAACCTCCCGCCCCGTGCCCACGACCGCTATCCTTGCCCTCGAAGACGGACGCTGCTTTTCCGGAATTTCTTTCGGAGCCAGCGGAACCACTACCGGAGAAATTTGCTTCAACACCTCCATGACAGGTTATCAAGAAGTGATCACCGATCCTTCTTACCGCGGCCAGATCGTCGCGATGACTTACCCGATGATTGGCAACTACGGGGTGAACCAGGAAGACAACGAATCCGCAGGCCCTCACATCCGTGCGTTTGTCATCGGCGAGCTGTGTGAAATTCCGTCAAACTGGCGCTCCCAAGAAAGCCTTTCCTCTTATCTTCATCGCCACGATATCCTCGGCATCGAAGGAATCGACACCCGGGCCCTCACCAAACACCTTCGCTCACTCGGCGCGATGCGCGCCTGCGTCACGACCGAACTTTCCGAAGCCGATGCCATCGCCGCTGCCAAAAACTCCACACCGATGGAAGGCTCCGATTTCGTCAAAGAAGTCACCACCAAACACTCCTACTTCTGGTCGGAGGAATCCCGCAAATGGACTCTTCCCAACGCATCCATCGGTGAAACCGAAACTTACCAAGAACTGCCACCTGTCAAATACCGCGTCGTGGCCATCGACTTCGGTCTGAAATTCAACCAACTCCGCATGCTGCGCCAGGCAGGCTTCGAGGTCGAGGTGGTTCCAGCCACAACCTCCGCTGATGAAATCCTCGCGAAAAACCCCGACGGTCTGTTTCTCACCAACGGCCCCGGAGATCCGGCTGCGCTCGATTACGTTCACAAGGAACTCAAACAACTCATCACCCGGCTCCCCACTTTTGGCATCTGCCTTGGCAACCAACTTCTCGCCCACGCCTACGGCGGAAAAACCTTCAAACTCAAATTCGGTCATCGCGGCGGAAATCAACCCGTCAAAGATCTCCGCACCGGTAGAATCTCCATCACCTCGCAAAACCACGGCTTTGCTGTCGATCCCGATTCCCTACCGGCCGACATCGAAGTCACCCACATCAACCTCAACGACAACACCGTCGAAGGCATGCGCCACAAATCCCTGCCGATCTTCTCCGTGCAATACCACCCGGAAGCCGCCCCCGGCCCGAATGACGCGTCTCACTTTTTCACCGACTTCGCCGAACTCATCGAGACAAGTAAGATTAACCGCGAATGAACGCGAATGAACGCGAATTAATTTTCAAAGACGAAGTCTTTGGGATTATCTCCTGCGCGCTGGAGATATCCAACGGTCATGGCCACGGCCTAAACGAAAAAATTTATGAAAACTCCCTTGTTGTAGAATTCGGTTTTAGAGGAATTCCATTTCTCCAACAACCGAGATATCCAGTCAGTTGGAAACAAGTGAAAGTCGGCGAATTTATTCCCGACCTCATCGCCCACGAAAAAATCATCGTCGAAACTAAAACCATCGATCGCATTACTGATATCGAGCGTGGCCAGGTTCTCAACTACTTGCGCGTCACAAAACTCCCACTGGGACTCATCATCAATTTCAAGAATCCACGACTGGAATGGGAACGAGTCGTTCTCTCCAAAGACTCCAACCCACCCAATCTTCATTAGCGTCCATTCGCGTTCATTCGCGGTTAACTTTCCACATCCCAAAAAATCAGCCACAATCCGCGTTCATTTGCGGTTAAAAATTTGAAATTCATGAACACTGTTATCACCGGCCTCCAATGGGGCGACGAAGGCAAAGGCAAAATCGTTGACTACCTCACCGAGTCCGCCGATGTCGTCATCCGCGGCCAAGGCGGCAACAACGCCGGCCACACCGTCATCGCCAAAGGCACCAAATACGTCCTTCACCTGCTTCCCTCCGGCATTCTCTGGGATCACAAAATCAACGTCATCGGCAACGGCGTCGTCGTCGATCCCATCGGCCTCTGCATCGAAATCGAACGCATCGAAGCCCAAGGCATCGAAATCTGCCCTGAGAAACTCCTGATTTCCGATCGCGCACACGTCGTTTTACCTTTCCACAAGGAACTCGATGCCGCCCGTGAAATCTCTCTGGGCGATCAGAAAATCGGAACCACAAAACGCGGAATCGGGCCGGCATACGCCGATAAGGTCAACCGTTGCGGCCTGCGCATGGCGGATCTCTTGGACCGTCCTTTTGCCGAAGCTCAGATCACCCGCCGCGTTGCCGAGGTGAACGAAATTCTGGTGAAATACGATCTCCCTACCTTTCATGCGGATGCCGTGATCACCGATACCTACGCGGCCTTCGAGCGCCTCCGCCCCCACGTGACCAACACGATTCCTGTCCTCCACAAAGCATGGAAGGCAAAGAAAAACCTCCTTTTCGAAGGCGCACAAGGCACATTGCTCGACATCGATTTCGGCACGTATCCCTTCGTCACTTCTTCCAACACCACCGCCGGCGGTTCCACCACCGGCACCGGCTTGCCGCCGACGGCCATCGAATCGGTCATCGGCGTCTGCAAAGCCTACACCACCCGCGTCGGCTCCGGTCCTTTCCCAACCTGCGATGAAGGTCTCTCCGAATACCTCCACAACCTCGGCCGCGAGTTCGGAGCGACCACGGGGCGCCCGCGTGGCTGCGGTTGGCTCGATACGGTCCTGCTGCGCTTCGCCTGTATGGTCAACGGCGTCACCGGTCTCGCCGTCACCAATGTCGATGGCCTCGACGAATATGAGGATCTGAAAATCTGCGTTGCCTACGACATCGATGGAACCAGACACGAGCTTCCACCCGCCGACCGCTCGTTCTGGGATCGCGCGAAACCGATTTACGAAACCCTCCCCGGCTGGATACAGGATACCACCGAGTGCACCAGCTACGACCAACTGCCGCCAAACGCCCAAGCTTACCTCACCCGTCTCTCGGAACTTTGCGACGCTCCCATCGCATTCGTCGGCGTCGGACCGGATCGCAAGCAGACTTTGCGTCTCTGATATCCTCAAATTTCATCATTTTGTCTCTTGAAATGATGAAATTTGATGCTATTTTCCTTCCATGAGAATCACCGTAGACATTGATGAAGCCATTTTGGCGGATCTATTGGAAATCACTGGGGATAAAAACAAGAGTCCAGCGGTCGCACGTGCCGTAACAGATTTTGTCCGCCGCACACGCGCCAAGGAATTTGGTCGTTTGATCCGCGAAAGCGCATTCGACTATCCCGATCCAGCTACCGACAACGGCGAGGATCCTACCAATCCATTCCCTCCTTACATCCCTGACTGAAATGGTTCTGGTCGATTCATCGGTATGGATGGAGAGCTTCCGAAAAAAAGGACGCATCGAAGTCAAGCGAGCCCTCGATGGCCTGCTTGATGTTTACGAAGCTCAATGGTGTTCTCCCGTCCGACTGGAAGTTCTCGGTGGTTCTAAGGTAAACGAGCGCAAACATCTTTCTTACTATTTTTCCCTGATTCCCTACCGCCAATGTCGGGAATCGGACTGGGAAAACGCGCGTTCCCTTGCTTGGCGTTTGCGCGAAAACGGACATTCCCTTCCCTGGATGGATATCCTCATCGCCACCATCGCGATTCAAGACGACGTCCGTTTATACACCGTTGATAACCACTTCGAAATCATCGCGCAACACTCCCCTCTATTCCTCTACAAACCCGGCTACGGCGGCATGTTCCAACCCGAAAACGAACCATGACCTCATCCAACCACCATCAGGTTTCCCACATCGCTATCATCATGGACGGCAACGGCCGCTGGGCGAAAGAACGTGGACTCCCGCGGGCGGAGGGTCATCGCGCCGGAGCCGAATCCATCCGCGAGGTCACGGAAGCCTGTATCGAGCTCGGTGTGAAATATCTCACGCTTTACGCCTTTTCCTCGGAAAACTGGAACCGCCCAAAGAACGAAGTCGATGCCCTGATGAAACTGCTGGATCGGTTTCTCGATGATAAGGCCGACGAGCTGGACAAACAGAACATCCGCCTCAAAGCCATCGGCGATCTGGACCGCCTCCCTGCCGCCACGCGCAACCGCCTGGATCGCATCCAGGAGCAGACCAGGAACCATCAAACCATAACCCTGGTTCTCGCCCTTTCCTACGGCGCACGTGAGGAAATCACCGCCGCCGTCCGTGCCATCGCCAAAGCCGCCGTGGCGGGTGAAATCGCCCCGGACAAGATCGATGGCGAACTCATCGCCCGACATCTCTATACCAAAGACATCCCCGATCCCGACCTCCTCATCCGCACCTCGGGCGAAATGCGCCTTTCCAATTTCCTTCTCTGGCAGATCTCCTACTCGGAAATCGTCATTGTCCGGAAAATGTGGCCGGACTTCCGCCAAGGCGACCTCTTCGCCGCCGTCGAAGAATACAAGTCCCGCCACAGAAGGTTCGGGGCATTGTAGCGGCTTTTGAAAATTGACCGCAGAGTCAAGATTATTTTCCCGAAATTGACCCACCGAAGTTCTTGCCATCCCCGCGCTAACCCGATAATCCCATCTTCACCTTTAATAACTCCATTAAAAACTTATGAGTAATAACGACGCAATTGCACCAAACGCTAGCCGGCTCTTCTGGGCCGGATTCATCGCCATCCTCGCGGCTGGCGTAGGTTTCGCCATCCGTGGCGGCATCTTCGACAACTGGTCAAAGGAATTCGGCTTCACCGCGGCACAGCTTGGTGCCATCGGCGGCGCTGGCTTCTCCGGTTTCTGCTTCGGCATCATTATCGGCGGCGTGATCGTGGATAAAATCGGTTACGGCAAACTGGTGGTCGTCGCCCTCCTCTGCCACATCCTGTCCGCTTTCGTCACATTCGGTGCAAGCACACCTCAAAATGCCTATGACTTCCTCTTCTGGGGCATGTTCCTCTTCGCTTTCGCTAACGGTATTCTTGAGGCCGTCGCCAACCCGCTCGTCGCGACTCTCTACCCCAAACAACGCACCCATTACCTCAACATGGTGCACGCAGCATGGCCTGCAGGTATGATCCTCGGTGTCGCCGCCGGCTGGCTCCTTGACGACAAAATGGCTCTCAACTGGAAACTCCAGCTGGCTCTCTACCTCATCCCTACCGCCATCTACGGCCTGATGTTCCTCGGACAAAAATATCCCAAATCCGAAGCAGCTGAAAAAGGCGCGAGCTTTGTTGAGATGTTCAAATCCGTCGGTATCCTGGGCTCACTCGTAGCCTGCTACCTTCTCGCCCTGTTCTTTGGTGACATCTTCAAAAACGTATCCCCTGAACAATCCAACCTCATCGGTTACGGAATCGGCGGCCTGCTTCTGATCATTGTCGCGGTCATGACCAAATTTTCAATTGGTTCGTTCCTGCTGTTCGCCCTCTTCATCACCCACGCTCTTGTAGGTGCTGTTGAGCTCGGAACTGACGGCTGGATCCAGAATATCACCGGCAACCTTTTCTCCTCAGAACAAGGTAAATACCTTTTCCTCTGGACTTCAGCCATCATGTTCGGACTCCGCTTCTGCGCACACTGGATTGAAACCAAGCTCAAAATCTCCCCCATTGGACTGCTTTTTGCCTCTTCAGTCATCGCCTTCGTCGGTCTCACACTCGCAAGCAGCATGCAGACCTTCACGGTGGCAATGGTCGCTCTGGGCATCTACGCCGTCGGCAAAACCTTCTTCTGGCCAACCATGCTTGCCGTGATCGGTGACCGCTTCCCACACACTGGTGCGGTCGCGATGTCCATCATGGGGGGTATCGGAATGCTCTCTGCCGGACTGATCGGCGGTCCCGGCCTCGGTTACGCAAAAGACCGTTTTGCCGGAGAAGAACTCAAAAAATCTGATGCCGCACTCTACCAAGAGTATAAAGCGGAAAAACCATCCACTTTCCTCAATATTCCAGCCACCGCGGCCTTCGGCCTCGATGGCAAGAAACTGGCTGAGGCGAAAGAATCGAAGGAAAAAACCGATAGCCAAAAAGCCGTGGTCCTTGCTGACCAAAAAGGAGATCGTGCCACGCTCAAAGCTGATTCTTTCATTCCACTCAGTATGGCAGTCATCTACCTGCTGATGTTCCTCTACTTCAAAACCATCGGCGGATACAAACCGCTGACGGTTGAAGAGGCCTCAGGCAAGGCTTGATCACAATCAATTCTTCCCAAACGGCGCGCCCCACAAAGGCGCGCCGTTTTTCTTTTAACTTGCCCGACCTTCCCTCCAAAGGCTCAACTAAGCGCGGATGAGAAGATTCCACAGAAATATCCGGATCATATACGGGCGAATCCGTCGGCCGATGTTTTCTTGTGTTCTGCTCGCACTCTTTCTGGCGGCTTTTGCCCCGTCCACCGCGCTCGCCGCACCCAAAGTCAACATCGCCGATGGCTTCGACTTCCCGGTCGGCAAGCCGAACGGCACCGGATACTACAAAGCCCGCGGCCTGCGCCTGCGCTCCCCCCAGCACTTCGGTGAAGACTGGAACGGACGCAGCGGTGGAAACTCCGATCTTGGCGATCCGGTTTACTCTTGCGCCGATGGCATCGTTACGTTCGCTCACGATGTCAGAGCCGGTTGGGGAAATGTCGTGCTCATCCGGCATGCCTACCGGGACCCATCCAGCGGCTCCGTCAAATTTATCGATTCCCTCTACGGTCACCTTGACAAAATGAGCGTGAAAAACGGCCAATCCATCAAACGTGGCCAACAAATTGGCACGATAGGCACGAACCGCGGCATGTATCCGGCTCATCTCCATTTTGAAATGCGTCACAATATCTACATCGGTATGGACCGCAGCGGCGTCCTTTCCAACATGAGCAACTGGGCGGACCCAACCCAGTTCATCACCAAATACCGACGCCTGGGCCGCGAATGGCGACCTGTCGCGGTCCCCACAGGCACCTATAAAGCATTCGGCGGCTTCAAAGGCCTCTAACATTTTCATCGTGCGCGATAGCGTAGGCGAAGAAATTTTTAGCCACGAAAAGCACGAAGCCCACGAAAGGAATAAAAATTACGTTCATGAGAAATTCTCACCCGAGACTACAATCTTGAAATAGCCAACTTTAATATCTGTAGAGCCGCCTGCAATCTTCACCCACAAATCCAAAACCACACCCAGCACTCATCTTCCTTTCGTGTCCTTCGTGCTTTTCGTGGTTAAATTCTTCTCCCCTCGCGACCGAGAAGCGGAG
>JBIKNX010000237.1:0-3804 GCA_044358435.1 Luteolibacter sp. | reverse complement strand
GCTCGTTTCCCAAGGAACCGGTAAAAACCCGGGGCAACCCATCTTCTCCCGCCTCTGGGGCAGCGGCTTCCTGCCATCCAACCACCAGGGCGTGCAGTTCCGCAGCGGAAAAGATCCTGTCCTTTATATCAATGATCCGGCGGGTATGAATCGCTCAGACCGACGCGCGATGCTCGACGATCTCGCCGCGCTCAACAACATCCGCCACGATGGTATGGCGGACCCGGAAATCCTGACCCGCATCAGCCAATACGAAATGGCTTTCCGCATGCAGACCTCGGCGCCGGAACTCGCGGATCTTTCCAATGAACCCGATTGGGTCTTCGATCTATATGGTCCGGAATCCCGCACTCCCGGAACCTATGCTTACAATTGTCTGCTCGCCCGCCGCATGGCTGAGCGGGGCGTTCGCTTCACCCAGCTTTTCCACCGCGGTTGGGACAATCACAACAATCTCCAATCCCACCTCTCCAATCAGTGCCGCGATACCGATCAACCCACCGCCGCCCTTATCACTGATCTAAAACAGCGCGGACTGTTAGAAGATACCCTCGTCATCTGGGGTGGTGAGTTCGGACGCACCGTTTACAGCCAAGGGCAACTCGGAACCGGGCGCGATCATCATGGCCGCTGCTTCAGCACATGGGTCGCGGGCGGCGGAGTGAAAGGCGGGGTCAGTTACGGAGCCACCGATGACTATTCCTACAACATCGTTGAAAATCCGGTCCATATCCGCGATCTCAACGCCACCATTCTCCATTGCCTCGGTATGGATCACAACCGCTTTACCTTCCGCTTTCAAGGCTTGAACCAAAAGCCCACCGGAGTCGAGCCCGCCAAGGTTGTGAAGGGTGTTTTGGGTTGATTTCCCGTTTTCAAATCAACGGTTTTCATTCCATTCGCCTACTTCGGCACAGCCACCGGTGCTTGCGGGTGCACGATGATACGGGTTCCCGGATTATTGACAATGTAGGCATAGGCCCACCCCAGCAAGACGGAGAGCTTGTTGCGAAAGCCGATGAGAAAAAGAATGTGAATCAGCAACCAGGCAATCCAGGCAAGGAAGCCGTTCATCGTGAACCGACCCACTTTCATCACCGCCGCATTTTTGCCGATGATCGCCATCATGCCTTTATCGTTGTAACGAAACTGCGGCCTCAGGCTGTGTTTGCTCTCGGCAAAGCGGGTGCCTTCCAGGCGTAGTTCCTCTTTGAGGATTTTCGCGACATGAGCGCCCATTTGCACAGCGGCTGGAGCGACACCCGGTACGAATTTGTCATCGCGATCCCGCATGTTTGTCAAATCTCCGGCTACGAAAATATCCGGATTTCCGGGAATCGACAGATCAGGGTTCGGAGTGATCCGGCCAGCACGATCCGTATCCACACCCAGGTATTGGGTCAGTGGATTCGCGGCTATGCCCGCAGCCCATACAATTGCCTCGGCTTCCAAATATGTGCCGTCCTGTAACAGCAGTTTGCCTCTGGAAACATCCATCACACGGGTCTCATTACGGACTTCCACGCCAAGATGGATGAGTCGTTTTTTGGCGTAGGCGGATTGATGCGGCGCATAATGCTCCAGTATTTCCGCGGAGTTCTCAATCAGGATGACGCGGAGTTTGCCGGTGTCGATTCTGCGGAAATTCGATTTCAAAGAACGATGCACCAGATCGGCGCAAGCGCCGGCGAGTTCAACACCGGTCGGACCACCACCGACAATGGCGATGGTCATCAACCTCTTCCGCTCGGCTTCGTCTTTGGTCAGTTCAGCAAGTTCAAGATTCAATAGAATCTTGCGACGGATATTTTGTGCGTCGGCAAGAGATTTCAGGCCGAGCGTGTGCTCTTCCCATGCATCGTTTCCGAAGAAACCGGTTCTCGCACCCGCCGCGAGGACGAGATAATCAAACCGAAACACTTCACCGGATTTTCCAGTCAGGGATTTTTCCCCGGGCGAAATGGAAACGATCTCATCCATGAGCACGGTCACGTTTTTCGCATCCGAGAGGATTTGGCGGATCGAGCGGGCGATGTCCGGCGCGGCCAAAGATGCGGTGGCGACTTGATAGAGGAGAGGCTGGAAAACGTGATGATTCGTCCGATCCAGCAAGGTCACTTCAAAGCGCTGGTCATTGGCGAGCTTGCGCGCACATTCGAGCCCGGCAAAGCCGCCTCCGATAATAATCACTTTTTTCGTCGTGGTTTGTAGTTCCGCCATCTTCCAAAGATGACATGCGTTGGTCAAAGGGCAAACTGGGCTTGTCAATATTTCAACAAGCCGGGGAGAAGACATTTTGAGGCTGTTTGTAGGATGAGAGCGGAATAGAATCTCGTTTACTCAAGTTCTTCGGTCTAGGGTTGGTGAAACGATCCTTGCATGGAACGCTTTCCGCTGCTTGGTTTCGACTCATGCAGACTCATCTATCCGGCAAATTTTCCCGTCTCGTGATCCTTGGGCTTGCGATGTGCGCTCCGGCATCCGCGTTCGAGGTGAAACCGTTGAGCAAGGAACAATCCGAGGAATACCGGCTTGATCCGGCCTTTTATAAAAAAGCAACGATGGCCCAGGATATTCTGATCGCAACTTCGGACAAGGTTTCGGATGTCACTCATCTTGAGGCGGCATACCTTTTCGACCAGATGATGAAGCAGCTCAAGCCTGCGATCGCGCAACGGATTCGGGATCAGAAAGTGCTCTGTATCCTGCTTGGCCACAATGAACTCACCTCCGATCTTCCGCAATACAAGTCGGAATTGAAAGGTAAAGATCTGAATTTCTACAACTGGCGCCAGCGCGGTTTTCTGGATAAGAAGAACGATCGCTACATCGTTTTGTTCGCGGAGGAGGATGTGATGGAATACGAGGGCGGTATGCAGATCGAAAGCATCCTGATCCATGAGTTCGGCCACGTGATCCACGGTCCAGGTTTTGATGAGGAACTCAAAAAGAAATGGACCGAAACCTACGAGGCATCCATGGCCAAGGGACGTTGGAAAGATGGTTATGCGGCGCAGCGTTTCCGAAGGGTGATTGGAGAAGAGCCGGTTGTTCTGTTAGATGCTTTGGTGAAAGCTTTTCCTCAACAATCTCCCGATCTCTTGAGGAAATGTCTGGATGGCGGCGATATTCTGGTGAATGAAAAACCGACCCACTCCAAGATCAAGGTAACCGGTAAAGATCAAGTGCTGATTGTGTTTGGCGGACCGAAGGATTGTTACGCCTCGAAAAACCGCGGAGAGTATTTCGCCGAAGGGGTGCAATGCTGGTTCAATACAAACCGGACTATGGATCACGACCACAACCACATCCACACTCGCGATCAACTCAAAGCCTACGATCCGGATCTGGCGAAATTTTGCGAAGAGGTTTTAGGCGATGGTGAATGGCGTTTTGTCTCACCACGCGAACGGGCGGGAAAAGATCACTTGGCAGGTTATGATCCGGCAAAAGCGCCGGTTGTCGTGGATTCGGAGGAAATCCGAATCGCCGGTCTCGATTACTACGATGAATACTGGAAGGACTACTGGCAGCGGCTGGTGGACAAGTATTCGGTGGCGGAATGACCCAACCGAAGTTGGGTGTTTCATTTGTCAGGTTTTCCTGATTTTCTTGGCTCAGATGCACATCAGATTTACCGAACAGGAACTCGCCACTTTGGTTGAAATGCTCAGCCTCGCTGTCAGCGTGGCTTCATGGAATCAACCTAAAGAGGAAAATGGAAATCTGGTCATCACGGGCTAAGTATTGTAACTACGGGGAATGGATACCTCAAAGTCGCCGATTTCTCTTCACCCAAAAGGT
>JBIKNX010000057.1:0-12981 GCA_044358435.1 Luteolibacter sp. | reverse complement strand
AGTCGATGATAGCACATTGTAATTGTTAGATCCCCATCCCCATAAGCATCCTGACTCATCCAAAGCCAGCGTGAAGTTCTCACCTGTTTCGACTTTGATAATCCGCTTCATTCCCATGACCTTTGGCAACAATACTGGAGAGCTTTTTGCAACCGTGGTTCCATCGCCAAGTATTCCATCGGAGTTTGCACCCCAACTCCAAATCCTTCCATCTTTAGTAACTGCGACCGTGTTATCCGCTCTACTGGAAACCATTCCTTTCGGCTGACTGTTCAAATCATTTGGAGCTGACTCTTGAATATATTCCCAGAAGTTGCTGAATCCATCACCGTCTTTATCGCCATCAGGACCATCGTTTCCATAAGCGCTCTCTGGATTCAGGCCGTATTGCAGCTCCCAGGTGTTAGGTAATCCGTCACGATCATGATCCGCACTGGTAAGGTTGGAAGTAACGGTGAAATTTACCGGGACGGATGTTCCGTAAAGTCCGGTTGAATCAATGACTTTAGCATATGCCTGATTGGATCCCGTCGCCAGATTCCCAACAGTAACCTGCCAGGGAGCGGAATAAGCGGTTCCTGCCAATTTTCCCTGGCAGTAGAATTCCACCTTGTGAACGTTATTGTCAGCATCAGTTGGATTAGCGGACAGCAAAACGGTTCCAGGAGCCACGCCTTGGGTCAAGTTAGCAGAAAGAGTAACCGAAGGAGCTTGCAGGAGAAGATCTAGGTTTCCTCCTACGATGACGGGTAATTTTACTGCGACGCTACTGGCGACACCATTACCCAGTTGCCCATTTACATTAGAGCCCCAGGCATAAACAGTGCCGTCCGCAGCTACAGCCAAGCTATGCCCAACCGTCTCCGCGCCGCCTGCCGCAATACGGACTATGTTTGTAAGATCAGCTGTTCCAGATGAATTTTTTACTTTAACGGCAACGGCGCTGTTAACCGTCGTGTTAGCGCCTAGAGCGCCAGATGAATTAGATCCCCACGCCCATACATTCCCGTTAATATCAAGCGCAAGGGTGTGAGCGGGTCCAGCCGAAACGGAAACGATGCCATCCAGAGGTACTCCTCCACTTTTCACGACCTGAACTGGGTATGTTACGTTAGCACTGACAAGGCTGTTATTACCAAGGCGTCCATATTGCTGTTGTCCGAAACAATAAACCCTTCCTTGAAGCGCAGGATCTCCGGACTTCCAACGCACTACGGCTGAATGATACTTAGCATTGCTTATATCGAATGCGTCGGTAAGGAAAGTCGTGCTATTAAGTCTGACTCTCAAAGCACGGGAGAGGTTCGTGACATTTCCTTGCCCGAGTTGTCCGTTTGTATTAACTCCCCATGCCCAGACATTTCCACTGTATGCATGAATAGCTAAACTACTATTTCCACCTGCCGAAATCCTACTGATACCTGATATTGGGATGGGCGTACCTACTTCTCCATTAATAACTTTTCCGGCATACAGGGTATTTCCACTAGTCAAACCACTTCCAACACTGATATTGCTGCCCCACGCCCACACGTGACCGTTTGCAGCAAGAGCAAGAGAAAAATTGTCGCCGGCCGCAACTCCTGTGCATTGGGTTAGAAAGTCAGTAGCGCCCGTACTCTTCTTCACCTGGACGCCAAGGGCTCGCGCAGTGGTGGTATTGTCTCCGATCTGTCCGTTAGTGTTAAGGCCCGAAGCCCACACCGAACCGCCGTTTTTCAGAAACAAGCTGTGACTTGCACCTGCCGCCAACATAGTTACATCGGTCATCGGACCATTCGCATACTGTGCAACAACTGGTAACGAAATGTTAGCTGCTGTGGATGCCCCGTTTGCCAGTCGCCCGCTTGTCTGCAAACCCCATGCAGAGGCATTACCCATCATACTAAGAGCTAACGAGTGACTCCCCCCTCCCGCGATATCCCCCGTTAAGATGAAATCTCCTGTGGTTGTGGCACTTTCCACCCCAGCAACCCAAGCTTTGGCTTTAACTATCCAGTTTCGATTTATGATGATGGTTTCTCCCGACTCGATTTTCTGGTCGTTTAAAGTAGGTTCCGCTCCATTGACTGTATAACGGATATCGGCCCCGGCATCGGGACACGAAATGACAAGTGGAAAGATTGTGAAAGACTCGCCCTCCTGTGGATTCATTACCGGGGCAGTCACAGCAAAAACCGAGGTTATACTGAAAAGAAAAGAAAGAAACAGTGTGCGGATAATCATGATTTTCATACCTAGTTTGGAAAAATTAGAAATAGTTAGACAGTGCGGGTTCTTTACTAGGAAGCTTATCGCATTCCGGAAGCGACATTCTAAGTGAGGCGATTCTTAACAAAAACCTCGGATCTCGCGGCTCAAACCATCTTGGATAACTGTTCCAAGTGAAACGTCATGCTTACGTCCAACACAGATAGACGACACAAATAGACGTAGAAATTGCTTCATGGGGGAGAACACCTGGCCGTGTTATTTACCAGAAGCTAACAAATCAAGAAAAAAGTGGGAGGCTGTTAAAATTATCATCTGTTTGTAAAGTCGCATGAAAGAACAACACCGGAAACGAACGTCATCGACAAATCCCCCGCTCTAGATTTCAATCCAGCCATGCAATCGATGACCGGCTTCGGCCGAGGAACTCACGTCACGGAACATTGGCAAGCCACCGTTGAGGCATCCGCCATCAACCGCAAACAGGTCGAAATTGTCACGAATCTGCCGCGGGCATTGCAATGCCTTGAATCGAATGTAAGGCAATCCACGCTGCCTCGGATTTCCAGGGGTCGGGTGCAGTTGACAATACGATTGGAAAAATCCGGTGCGGAAGACGGCTCGCAAATCCGTATCAACCCTGCCCTCGCCAAATCCCTCGAAGCCGCGTTCAGCGAGCTATCCAAAACCATCGGCCGAGAGCTCCGGCCTTCTGCCGCCGACTTCGCGAAATATCCCGGCATTCTTGAAGCCAACGATCTCGATCAAATTGAACCTGAACTTGCATGGCGAATCATCGATCCCGCACTGAACCAGGCTCTGCGTGACATGAATGTAATGCGCAACGCGGAGGGAAATCATTTGAAGCGGGATTTCATCCAACGTCTGCAAACTCTCGCCGATTTGACGGGATCCATCTCACAGCAAGCACCCTACCGCCCGCAACGCCAGAGAGAACTTCTTCAAAAACGCCTTTCCGAAATCGGGATCCATCTTGAAGAGCACGATGAACGCCTGGCCAAGGAACTCGCCTTGTTCGCCGATCGTTGTGACATTTCTGAGGAACTCACCCGACTCGATTCGCATTTCGCCAAGTTTCACGAATACCTGAACTCCACCGAAGCTACCGGACGCCAGCTCGATTTCCTATGCCAGGAATTGTTCCGCGAATTCAACACGATAGGTTCAAAAGCCAATGATGCGCAAATCGCCCAAACCGTGGTCGAAGCCAAAACCGAGATCGAAAAAATCCGCGAACAAGTTCAGAACATCGAGTGAAAAATAGTGAATGATGAAGAGTGAATAGTGAAATGATTAATATCACATTAAAATGATTCATATTCTTTCTTCCGCTCATGCTCTTCACCATTGACTCCGCCACGCTCCGTCCAAGCCATCAACGCTTCGCCATTATTCTGATTGCTCGTTGCCACTCGCTCCGTTTTCACTCTTCAAACTTCACTCTTCATCATTCAGCATTTATCCCCCATGTCCCCCCTACTCCACAATTGTCCTGACCGGGATTTACCTCGGGAAAAAATCTACAAATATGGTTCCGCCGCATTGAGCAACGCGGAACTCATGGCCTTGTTTCTCAGTTCCGGAACGGTGGGACGGAATGTGATCGAGGTCGCGAATGATCTGCTGAAGAAATATGGCAGCCTACAGGAAATGGGACGCATGCCTGTCTCGGAATACATGAATAACAAAGGTGTCGGTCTCGCTAAAGCGTGCAAACTCGCAGCCGCCTTTGAACTGGGAATCCGCCTTTCCAAGGAGAAACTTGGAAGCGTTCCGCTTGATTCACCGCAACTCATTTACGATCATTTTTCTCACCAATTGAACAATTTACCCCATGAAACCGCTCTGGTGGTCACCTTGGACACCCGCTTGCATCACACATCGACCACCACAATTTCAGCAGGAACCGTGAACGAAACCAGCGCACATCCGAGGGAAATCCTACGCCCTGTCATTACCCGCAACGCTTACGCTTTCATACTCATCCATAACCATCCCTCTGGCGACCCTTCACCCAGCAAAGCCGACTTCCGCATTACCGAAAACCTGGTCAAGGCCGCGGAAATCATGCAGATCCGTTTTATCGACCATATCATCATGGGCCGACCATCCTCCGGCAGGGATCCATATTTTTCCTTCCGTTCTGCCGGAACAATTGCATCCTGAAGTTGTTTTATGTTTCATCTCAAAATCACCCGCAATCTTAGAACAGCTGTCTGGCTGCTCTTTGTCGCGCTGATTCCGATCACTTTTTTGGGACTTTATTGGGCAAACAAAACCGGACTCCCCGCTACATGGCGCACCGCGATTGAACGGGAAATTTCAAAGCACGGAGTTCATATCGAAATCGGTTCACTCAGTTATATTCCTCTTAAAGGCTTCGTAGCCTCGAACGTCCGTGTATTTGCAGAGAAAAAACGCATCCATCAAATTTCTAATCTCGAAAGTGTCCAGCTTGTCCTTGATTACGCCAGTCTCGCTAACGGGAATTTCCGGCTCAGGAAAATGGAACTCCGTAATGCCGAGCTTGCCATTTTGGTTGACCCAAAAGCACCGGGTGGCGAGGCACTGCAATTTTCGGATGTTTACGGCACGGTCCTGATTCCGGATGAAAAAACTTTCGAGATTCACAATATCCGTGGCAAGGTGGGCGGCATCGATGTTGCCATCAACGCGCGGCTGCAAACAAGGAATCCGAATCAACGAGCCAAGGATGATACTGCAAACGATGGAGATCGCAGGGAATTCGTCGCGGTCATCCTCAAGGAATTGGACAAGTGGAGGTTCGATCCTGAAAATTCACCCAAACTTCAAATTGACCTGGAGGGACGCATTTCGAGCAAAGAAACCCTCAAAGGCCGGTTCAGCCTCCAAGCTCCTTCGATTGAAAAAAACAATTGCCGGCTCGGCAATGTCGTGGCCAACGGCAACCTGTCATCAAACCTGTTAACGATAAGCGCGTTTTCAGCAGATGATCCACGTGGCACAATCAGTGGCAGTGCCGAATATCTGATAACCAATAAGGAAGGACGTTTCAACATGGATTCATCCATCGATATCACCCGAGTGCTGGATGCATGGTTCTCAAATCCCTTGCAGATGAATCTTCTCAGCGGAGGAAGTCAGAAACTTTCCTTTAACGGAAATTTCAATCTCTCTGATCCGGCAAAGCCCGATTTGAATCTGACGGGAAAAGCTTCTTGCGAGTCAATCATGTTTCGGGGCATCTCCTTCGATACCCTTGAAACCTGGTTTTCCTACCAGAAGGGAAATCTTTTTTTGCGCGATATCAAGCTCACCCGACCGGATGGCATGGCAGTTGGAAAAATCCTGAAAAAGGGCAGCGTCATCCGCATCAAGTTGGATTCGACTTTTCCGATCGCCCTTTACAAACCTTTTTTCAAAGGCAAGCCGCTTGAAAAAGTCATCGGTGATTTCACGGAACGTCCGAAAGCTTCTGGGCAAATCACTCTTGAAGGATCTTTTGACACGAAAGACAAAACCGCCTGGGCATTTGTCGGAAGCGGCGACCTTAAGAACATGTCTTATCAAGGAGTGCCATTTCATTCGGCGAATTGTTCTTTTTCTCTGAATACCCGAGAATTGGATTTCTATGATGGCAATCTGGATTTTGATTATACGGATTACGAACTGCGTAAAAAATTTGACGGACCGACTACCGGAAAAGCAACCGTCAAAAGAATTCGTTACGATGATGCGACCAAGCTCATTGGTATTGAAAACGTGTCCGGCGTGATTTGGGCCGCCCCTTTGGTGCGGGTGTTTGCCCCGAAAATCGCCGATCATCTCGAAGTCTATCAATTCCACCGTCCGCATGCGCTGAGTGGATCCGGGCAGGTGGATGTCACATCACAGGGCCGAACCGACCTGACTGTGACTTTCAGTTCAAACCATGATGCCGAATACAAATTTCTTGGTAAATATCTGACTCTGACAAAGCCGTCGGCAACCGTTCATGTCAAAAACAAGGAAGTTGATGTCAGAGATTTGTCCTCGGACGCGGCGGGTGGCAGCATCCAAGCCAGATTCTCGAATCAATCGGGTTCCAAGCTATCAGGAGAAATCAGTTGGACCAAACTGGATGTTTCGGAACTTTCGAAAACCTATGGTTTCGATATGAAATCAGGAGGAAATATCACAGGTCGGATGGAATTCGACATTAAGAATGGAGACGTTTCCACCATGAATGGCCAAGGCTTGATTGCTATGGAAGAAGGTGAACTTTTTTCAGTCCCGATTTTCGGACCATTGTCGACGGTTGCATCAGCTGTAGTGAATGACAGGAGACTTGGTCACGAGAGAGCCAAATCCGCATTCTGTAATTTCACGATTAAAAACGGAATGGGGCAAATTCGGGATTTCGAGACATCCACCACCTCCGTCAATTTCACGGGTGATGGCAGCATTGACATCGCGGCACGAACGATCGATTTCACGATCCGGCTCAATGCCCGCGGCTTACTCGGGTTTGTGACCATCCCTTTGCGCCCGTTTTATGGATTGTTCCAGTTCAGGGGAACGGGCCCTCTGAAAAATCCTGATTGGAAAAACGTTCATTTCACCTCACCCACGGAAAAGGAAAACAAAATTCTGCTGACTCCTCCCAAGGCAAAAAGTGTGGCTGAGTAATCGCTCAGCGGAGATATCCATTCGTTACTTTTTCACGCCCAATGGTTGTTTCCGGTCCATGGCCGGACAGGACCCGGGTTTCATCCGGAAGAATCATCAGTTTCTCTTTGATTCCACGTATCAATGTATCAAAATCTCCACCCGGCAAATCGCACCTTCCTACCGAACCCGCAAAAAGCGCATCACCCGCAAACACCAATCCGGCATCACGGAGATAGAATGTGACGCTGTCCGGAGAATGGCCCGGTATATGACTCACGCGGGTTGCGACATGGAAATAACCGGATTCGCCCTCGGGAATCAATTCGTCCACTTCATATGGTTCAACTTCCGGCATCCCCCAACTCGATCCGTAGGTTTCCAGGGTCAGATCTTTCGAATAATTCGCCCATGCAAAAACTCTGGTTCCGTGCCTATGGAGTTTTGCCACATCTTCCACATGATCGTAGTGTTGATGGGTCAAATACATCGCATCCACCCTTGTCCCTTTTTTCCGCAACCATTCGAAAACACCATCAGGCGCATCCACCAAAAAGTTACCATTTGCTGATTCGACGAGATATCCGTTGGTCTGTACCATTCCGCCGGTGTAGGTTGTGATTTTCATGCCTCTTTCTCGATCAAACTGATGTTTTTTGCAAACTGTCACTTGTTACAATTTAAACAATTTTTCATTCATGCGCAAACTAACCCCTGAACTTCTGGATCACCTCCCGCACAATGACCCGCGAGCGCGGCGCTCACGTCAGGATCTTTTGCGAATCAACCGCTTCATGGCTAACGATACGTGGATTTTGCGTCATATCGATTCCAAAACCTCATCCGTCAGCGAACTCGGTGCTGGCGAAGGCGTTCTGCTTTCCAAAATTCAAAGATCACATCCCAAAATCGTGGTCCGTGCTTACGATCTCGCACCCAAACCACCTGATCTCCCAGATTCCATTCAATGGCATCAGGGCGATTTCCTTGAATCAACTTTCCCACAAGATGGTGGAACGCTTGTTGCCAATCTTATTCTCCATCATTTTACCGACGCGCAACTCATCGCGCTGGGCGAAAAAATCAAGAATTTTGACCGCATCATTATCAACGAACCGCTTCGCTCCAATTTCTCCGCATGTTTGGCTAAACTCGCCTATCCATTCGTTCATCCCGTGACTCGTCACGATATGCGGGTGAGCATTGAGGCTGGATTTGTTCGGAGTGAAATTCCATCACTGCTCTCCCTTTCAAAAAATGGATTTCATTTTAAAGAAACTTATACATGGCGAGGTTCACAACGCGTGCTAGCTTGGAAAGCTTGAATCATGAAATCACCATTATTGGCGGAGGACTCACCGGACTTTCTCTAGCGATTGCCTTGCGCAGGCACGGGATTTCCGTATTACTGCATGAAGCAGGAAGCTATCCGCGTCATCGGGTGTGTGGTGAATTCATTTCCGGTGTTTCTCGCCAAACTCTGGATAATTTAGGCATCACCGCCGTCCTGTCAGACGCTCTGGTCCATCAAAGCGTCTGCTGGTTTTCAGGCGATCAGAAAGTTCGTCGGACGGTGATCAAAACACCCGCTTTGGCCATCTCCCGATTTCTTCTGGATCAACGGCTTTATGAGATGGCAATCGCTAACGGCGTTGCAATTCACACCCAATCCCGTCAATCCATTGAAGCAGATGCAACCGGTATGGTTCGCGCCAACGGCCGCATTCCCGCCCCGGGCTCATGGATTGGAATCAAAGCACACATCAAAGGCATCGCGCCATCCGCAAGCTTGGAAATGCACAGCGGCCCCATCGGATACCTCGGTATCACCCAAGTCGAAGAGGGTTGGTTCAACGCATGCGGACTTTTTCATATCGACCGCTCCATCAAAGCGAGGCGAGAAGAACTGCTTTGCGCCTATTTGATAAAAAATGGGAATCATCTTCTCGCCGAGCAACTGCAGTCCGCTCAATGGCGTGATGATTCGTTTTCAGCTTGCGCAGGCTTCTCGCTCGGTAAGCAATCCTCAAACTCGGGTTCCATGAGCTTGGGTGATTCACATGCCATCATTCCACCCTTCACAGGAAACGGCATGACCATGGCCTTCGAGTCCGCGGAAATTGCTCTTCCACATTTGATCGCCTATTCGGAAAATCGAATTTCATGGGAACAAGCTTGTTACAGAACAGACATGCAGCTTCACAAGCATTTCCGTAAACGCCTGACGGCCTCACGTTTCATTCATCCTCTGCTTTTCCATCCTGCCTCGCGTCATCTCTTGAAGCACGTCCCCATCGCCCCTATTCTAAGTCTCCTCCGTTAACTTCTCCATGTATCTCAACAGCATCAGCACCGCTCAAGCCGCTCATCGGTTCAGCCAATTGGAAATATGGAGTCATCTTCAAAATCATCCGGAAATCGATCAACTCAAACCGCGTTCGATGGCGATTCTTGAAAAAATTCTCACCCACACCCATTCCGGCATTCATTCCCGTCATTTCAGTTCCTCGGATTTACAAACGGTATTCACCAAAGACGCTCAATCATTGAATGAATCTTTTGAAAAACATGCGCCAGAACTTGCCAGCCAGGCCCTGATAAAAGCGGTGCATGAAGCTGGACTTGAGCCCGATCAAATCGATGCCTTATTTCTCTGCACCTGTACCGGCTATCTCTGTCCGGGCCCATCAAGCCATGTTGCGGAAATGGTCGGACTCCGATCCAACGCTTATCTTGTGGATCTTGTCGGTCTGGGATGCGGAGCCGCGATTCCGACGCTTCGCGCGGCGCACGGTTATCTTGCGGCAAACCCAACACATCGGGTTGCGGTCATTGCAGTGGAAATTTCCTCTGCGGCTTTCTATCTGGATAATGACCCCGGAGTTCTGATCTCCCTGTGTTTGTTTGGCGATGGTGCAGCGGCGGCCATTTTAAGCGGACAACCCACATCCGCAGAAAATCTTCAATTTCATGACTTCGATACCCATCACGTTCCCACCGAACGAGAAAAAATCCGCTTCACCAATTCTATGGGTAAACTCAAAAACCAACTTCACCGCTCCGTTCCACGACTCGCGGCACAGGCGGTTTCCACTCTCTACCAACGTAGAAAATCCGATCCCGAGCAAATTCTCGCACATTCAGGAGGACGCGATGTGATTGAGGCAATTGAGTCCGCGATTCCAGAATACAAACTCACCGAAACCCGTGAAATGCTCAGAGAAAACGGCAATCTTTCCAGTCCTTCTGTATTGTTCGCACTGGAACAGCGCTTGAAAAACCATCCCGATACCCGTTCACTCTGGCTAACCGCCTTTGGTGCCGGTTTCGCCGCACATTCCTGTCATCTCTCTCGATAGATCTGCCAATGCCACCAACCTTATCTCAACGCCTTGTGCAACAACAGGCACCTGCCGGATTTCCCGTCATGAGGCAACGCTGGGCCGAGCTCGGATTTTTTCATTGGGCTGTCTCGCCTGAGCTCATCTGTTCACGTCTTCCGGAAGGGCTCCATGTGGATACTTTTGATGGCACGGCGTGGCTTGGCATCGTGCCCTTTCTCATGCAACGGATTCGCCCTGTCGGCCTACCGCCCCTGCCCTGGCTTTCGTGGTTCCATGAACTCAACGTCCGTACTTACGTTCATGACGATTCCGGCACTCCGGGCGTCTGGTTTATCTCGCTCGATTGCAATCAACCCCTTGCTGTGGAAATGGCACGCCGTTTTTTTCATCTTCCCTATCAGCACGCAAAAATGGGTTCGAAGATAGCCGAGGGTTCCGTCGAATACCACAGTCGCAGAAAATCACCAAAGGCCGCAGAAGCGGTATTCAATTACCCCCGCCCCACCGCACCGAAACCCGCCATCATGGGTTCTCTCGAATGGTTTCTGGTTGAGCGTTACACCTTGTTTTCAGTCGATCAAAAAGGCAATCTCCACAGCGGACGCGTTCACCACGCACCGTATGAAATTGAGACCATGTCACATGGCGAATGCTCCACCCTGCCCTTTTTGTGGAATGGATTTACCGAGCCGGATACGCCGCCGGTCTCGCTGATCTCCGCAAATCCTGTCGATGTGACCGTTTTCCCCCTTAGATTGCTTGTCTGACTGCTGATTCTCAAAGCTTCGCATTACGCACGATTCCTGCTATATATTCTCCACAACGCTCAAATGAACCAAGAGAATCACAGACTTTCCCAAGAAGAAAATCGGGCGAAAAACTGGAAACGCTGGGGTCCTTACCTCAGCGAACGCCAGTGGGGAACGGTCCGGGAAGACTACTCGGATCACGGAAATTCATGGGCTGCCTTTCCACATGATCAGGCGCGTCGCCGCGCCTACCGCTGGGGCGAAGACGGTCTGCAAGGTTGGACCGACCGCGGTTGCCGCCTTTGTTTTGCTCCGGCCCTATGGAATGGAAACGATTCCATTTTAAAAGAACGGCTGTTCGGACTCGGTGGCAATGAGGGCAATCACGGTGAAGACGTCAAGGAATGCTATTACTATCTGGATTCCACACCCACCCATTCCTACACCAAAGCACTCTACAAGTATCCGCAGAAAAAATTTCCATACACCGAAATTCGCCTCGAAAACGAAAGACTTGGCAGACTTGGACCGGAGCTGGAACTCGCGGATATGGGGATTTTCGATCACAATGAATATTTTGATGTCTTTCAGGAAGTTGCGAAGCGCAGCCCTCAGGACATCCTCTGGCGCATCACCATTGCGAACCGGGCCGCTGTCGAGGCACCCATTCACCTCTTGCCGACCGTTTGGTTCAGAAACACATGGACATGGGGAATCGATCCCGAGGCCCCCATCAACAAGCCAATCATTTCGCAAGAGGGAAACACCTTGCTGATTGATCATGAGGGTCTTGGAAAATTCCGTTTCCACATTGATGTTGCCGATGATCCGTCCCGCCACGTGAAATGGCTGTTTACCGAAAACGAGACGAATCACGAATCGCTGGGTGATCGGATGAATTCCACTCCTTACACCAAGGATGCGTTTCACCGCTATGTCATCCACCGGGATCTGCGGGCTGTCTCGCCTCATCGGAGCGGAACGAAAGCCGCAGCCCATTACACATTCCACATCCCTGCGGGACAGAGTGTGACGGTGATGGCGAGGCTTTATCATCTTGAGGAACACAACAACCTGTCAGGCATGGAACTTTTCGAAGAAACCTTTGCCGATCGGATCAGGGAGGCCGATGAATTCTACGAGGAAATCATTCCCACAGGCATATCCAATGAAGAGCGCCTGATCTGCCGTCAAGGCTATGCCGGCCTGCTTTGGAGTAAGCAATTTTATCACTACGTCGTTGCCGACTGGTTGAAAGGTGACAGGGAGATTCCCGTTCCTCCGGAAAACCGTCTGAAGCAACGCAACCACGATTGGCATCACTTCCACGCGAAAGACATCCTCTCCATGCCGGACAAGTGGGAATACACCTGGTTTGCCGCATGGGACACCGCGTTTCACATGCTTCCATTTTGTGCCATTGATTCCGCTTTCACCAAACACCAGCTCCTGCTCCTGCTGCGTGAATGGTATATGCACCCGAATGGACAGATGCCTGCCTACGAATGGAATTTTTCGGATGTCAATCCACCTGTTCACGCATGGGCGGTTTGGCGCGTTTATAAAATTTCCGATAAAAAAGAAAATCGTGACATATTGTTCCTCGAGAAAGCCTTCCAGAAGCTCCTTCTGAACTTCACATGGTGGGTGAATCGCAAAGACCTTGATGGCCGTCATGTTTTTGGCGGCGGATTCCTCGGACTCGATAACATCGGAGTCTTTGATCGTTCGCATGCGCTGCCGGGTGGTGGCCATTTGCATCAAGCCGATGGCACAGCCTGGATGGGATTTTATTGCCTAACCATGCTTTCCATGGCCCTCGAACTCGCACAAACCAAGCCTGCCTACGAGGACATCGCCTCCAAGTTTTTCGAGCACTTTGTGAACATCTCGGATGCGATCAATAGCTTGGGCGGTTCGGGTCTTTGGGACGAGCAGGACAACTTTTACTACGACCAGCTCATTATCAACCATGAGGCCCCCATTCCATTGAGAATCCGCTCGCTCGTCGGTCTCCTGCCACTGTG
>JBIKNX010000236.1:0-3828 GCA_044358435.1 Luteolibacter sp. | reverse complement strand
GGACGTGAGCCAACTTTCCGAGCGCCGCCTTGTCATCTGCTCCATCAAGCACCTGCTGCAACCCCGCCGGATCGATGCCCGCCTCTCTGGAGACCTCGGAAAGGGTCTTCCCTAGGCCAAGGATGGCCTTTTTCAAAACATCTGAAATCTCATCCTCAAGCTGGCTCATCCGGACCTCCCGAATTTCCCCCGCGTTTCTTCGCACGCAGGCCGATGAAAAGAACCCCTGCCACAAAGAGCAAAAAGACCGTGGCCGCGATTCCAAGAAAAGTGAAAAGCCTCTGGCTGGATTGATCCACTTGCTCATTTGTCAGGGTGTCTTTGGGAAGCTCACCCTCCTTCTTCACAAAACGAACCACGCCATCCGCAAGTTCGACGTTGGTGAGCCCGGACATGACTTTTCCAATTTCCGTATCACCCACGAATTTCTCGGTAATGCGGTAGGGTGACATCTGATCCACAAACCCTCTCGCAACTGAGGCGAACGGAACCTCAATCTCCGTGACCTGAAGCACGACTTCCTTGTCCAGCAATCCGGGTTTCGCAATCAAAACGCCGTTCAGATAGCGAGGATCCGATCCCACGATTCCGGACTCCCCTTCCTTGGCGAGACGAGGCCTGCCGTTCAACTTGAACGAAATGTCAAAAGTCAGTTTTTCTTTTGTGATTTCACGCACCCTCATCATGCCGCGCATTTCCTTGAATGCGCCATAAGCTGCGATCGCGAGATTCATCTCCCCCGCGTTCAATTCCAAAACCGCCGATTTCCCATCCATCACAGCAAGACGGAAACGTTCGATTTTTTCCGCAAGCGCGTTGAGCTCCGCCTCGCGATCTTCGAGCGACTCGATTTCAACCCTTACCGGTTTCTTCTCCGTAAACTTGGCAATCTCACCGAATTGCCGGAACAGGACCACCACCGAGAAAACAATCAAAAACAACATCACCAGAAGCGCCGTGATCAGGATCGCGCATCCGGCAAATGGTGATTTGTCACTGACTCCGTCCGGCTTACTGGCTTCGCTATTCATCATATCTCAGGATTTCTTATCGGCATCCGAATCATCTTTAGGATGCTCCCACTCTTCGTCTTCCGGACGCCCATGGTGATAGGGATCATGATACAGTTCCGGATCATGATGGTATTCATCATGCCAACCATGGTCACCCGGTTCCTCCATATCCTCGGCAGCATGCGGATCGTGATGCTCGTCCTCTGACGCATGCTGATCCTGTATCAGCCATTGCTTGCGGCGTTCTTTCAGTTCCTCTTCCTCACGCAGCTCCGCCTCACGATTTTTTTTCCGGTCCAGCCACGCCAACCAAATGCAGATCTCGTAAAGCACCAACATCGGCAAGGCCATCAGGTTCAACGTCATGATGTCGGGCGTCGGCGTGATGATTGCCGCCGCCACATAAATCGCAATGAACGCATAGGAGCGTGTTCTCGACATCGATTCATAAGACAGAATGCCCAACTTGACCAAAACCATCACAATGACGGGCAACTCGAAGGAGAGGCCGAAAAGCAAGGTGAACTGGGTTGCAAAAGAAATGTATTCGCCGATCCGCCAATCGTTGGAGACGCCGAGGTCTCCGCTCCAATCATAGAAAAAGAGAAGGGCTTTGGGCAGCACGAGAAAATACGCGAAGCATACGCCTCCCAGGAACAGCCCGAAACCGATCGTCATCGCCGGCCAGAGCATGCGTTTCTCTTTCGCATGCAGACCCGGCAACACGAACTGTAGGATAAACAGGAGCAACAAGGGAAACGCCAGAATGATGCCCGCAAAAAACGCCAGCTTCATCGACAACATGAAAGTCTCCGTCGGTTTCAATGCCGACATCATGCGGATGTCGGAACTTGCGTTCGGTTCAACATCCGGATTCGATTCCAGCAAGGCGAGCAGCTGCCTGACCATTGCATCATCGACCCCCGTTTTCTTCACAAATTCCACCCGTTTGTCCTCAGGCAAGGCTTTTGCCGCCCTCAGCAGCGAAACGCTTTTCGCGTGAAACTCCAAATCCGGATCCTCCAGATCTTGGTAAAACATTTTTCGCTGTGCCTCATCCAAACCCATGGCAATCCGCTCCGCTTGGCGCGCCTGATTCCAAATCTCGACGGTTGGCACCTTGATTCCCTCATGAGTCTTGCCGTCCGGCATGCTTTCCTGCTGCTTGATCAACAGGACTTTCTCCGCTGGCGCGCGCAGCAGACTCATCAGCTCGCCCTGAAAGGCCAGACATATCAGCATCGAGATCAGCAACGTGATCACCACCCGCGTGACCATGACACGCAAATCCTCGAGATGGTCCAAAAACGGTTTCTCGTGGTCCGAATGAGATTTATTTCTCAGCTCAAAAACTTTTTTCAGCAAATACATTCGATGCGCGCGAATTCAAGTATGCCTTAGCCTTCTTCGCAAGGTCAGACTGATGGGCGTGCTCGCAAATGCCAAAAATACCGCTTTTCTTTGACTCAGCCCGCTCAACCGTCAATTCTATACGAGTCGGACAGATGATCTCTCCGTAAACCAACCCAAAAACAAATCATATCATGAAAGCAAAAAACCTGACAATCTCCCTAGCAGCAAGCTTGTTCGCCCTCGCGTCCTGCAAACCAAAAGCAGAAACGACCGAGGAAAAAGTCTCCGCAGGAGCGGATCAAGTCGCGGAAGGCGTGAACAAAATGGTCGAAGCCGCCACCCCAGCTGCCGTGGAAACTCCGGTTGAACCCACTGAGCCCACCGGAGCCGCTGCCGGAGACACCGTCGTGGCACCTGCCGCAGAAGCTCCTGCTGTGCAACCTGCTGTGGAAGCACCAGCCGTACAACCTGCTGTGGAAGCACCGGTTGCTCCCGCTGAGTAATGACCGAGGCCCAGCCAAAGGTATTTCAAGTCCTGGCGGATCCATCCGATCTGTCAGGACTTTTTCATGTCGGACCGGCATTCAAAAAAAATTTCAGGCCGCCTCCCCTATCCTGATTTTTTTTTGAGAACGGGAGCGCTTCAGCGACCTTGTCACCCGACCTCCGGCAGGAAATTTTTCATTCCGCCGAATCATCAACCCCCATCGGAGTTCAATGATCCAACCGAACCGTGGTTTTGGAAATCATTTCAAAAACCCAACTGACTTTACTGGACGAATCAGAAAAAAGCCGCTTCATTGTCCCAACTTCTTTAAGGGAAACAAAGCCGCCGTGGTGGAATGGTAGACACTGCGGATTTAAAATCCGTTGCTTTCAACGGCGTGCCGGTTCGAGTCCGGCCGGCGGCATTCCTTTTAAACAAAAGGGTTAAAGGCGAAAGCCTAACAGAAAAAAGCCTAACAGAAAAAAGAGGGTGTGCCCGAATTGTGCCTTCAAATTTTTAAACCTAACAAGTTTCCCCCCACTTCGATCTTGCAATCTGCCATCAATCAATCTACCTCCTGTCTGCCGACTAGTCGGCAAGACCGCCCCCGAGGTCGAATACCCGGGGGGGAATGTAAGCCTAGGGGCGGTCTATTATCCCCCACAAATCCCGCAAGCCTTGCCCTCGTCTTTTTCGCAAGTTCTGCCCTTAGATGTATTCTCGTAATACCGGCAGGTTGAATTGTGCCGCGAGTTGGATGAAGTATTGAGCCAATACCCCAGTGGCACGGCATCACCCTTTTTAACTGCCCTCTGCTGCTTCTGAAGGCTTCTGAAGTCCCAAGGTGCAATCGGTGCTTTAGCCTAAAAAGGAAAATGGGCGTGTTTTTTGAGCCTCATTGGCTGAGGAGTTTGATTTTTCATTTTGTGCGTCGTTAAGCGTGGTGGTTTTATCCACTCAGGAGTAATTCAGCCT
>JBIKNX010000056.1:0-13059 GCA_044358435.1 Luteolibacter sp. | reverse complement strand
ACCCGAAGAGGCTGAATTACTCCTGAGTGGATAAAACCACCACGCTTAACGACGCACAAAATGAAAAATCAAACTCCTCAGCCAATGAGGCTTAAAAAACACGCCCATTTTCCTTTTTAGGTTGATACGTTGTTGTTTAGTTGTGGATGTTCATCCACTCTTTCACAACGCCTTGCAATTGACTGAAAATCTCTCGGCAAAACTGCCACACCTTTTTTGGAACGGCTCTAGAACTCAAGAAGTTGAAGCTGCCAATTCATGAGGACATCGGCCGGCCGGACTTCGTTGGCGGCGATCGATTCGATGACGGCTCGTGAAGCGATGAGAGAACCGTCAATTCCAAGGTCGTTTCCGATTTTGTTTCGGCGTGCGATCATGGCATCGACGCGGTCATCGAATTCCTTATCCTTCTTTCTCCGCAAACCGAGGACTCTTGCTGGCCATTCGCTCTCGGGCATGGAGCGCACGGCTTCCTGCATTTCCTTGAAACGCTTGATACGGTCGCCGCGGAAATGTGGGGGAAGTTTGACGGGTTTGTTTCCGACCATCTCCAGGCACCATTCAATGAGCTGGCGATTGGGTGCGACCATGAAAGAGGGGCGATCCCATGCTTCCGCTTCGGCATCGCGCCAATGCCATAGGCCGCGAAGGCAGGCGAGTCCGTAGGGGCTGAGTTTGCCGGATCCGGAAATCCGCCATTGGTCGTCACGACTCTCATCACGTTCCTCGACTTTGATTTTTGCGGATTCGCAACTCTCGATGAACCATGAGTAGCGATCCATCTCCTTCAGTTTGAGGACGATTTTATCGCCCATTTCCAAAAGGTAACGAACGTCGTTCAGTGCGTATTCGACCATCGTCGGCGAAAGCGGGCGTTTGCCCCAATCGGCTTTTTGAGATGATTTTGACAGGACGACTCCAAAGTAGTGTTCGACCAGATTTCCGAGCCCGAACTTTTCCACGCCCAGCAGGCGCGCGCCGATTTGGGTGTCGTAAACATGTTTGGGCAAGCAGCCGAATTCGCGTTTCAGCATGGTCATGTCATAATCGGCTCCGTGCATCCAAACGGTCGCGTCCCTGAGGTAATGATCAAGTGGGCTGAGGTCCTTGATTGCAAGCGGGTCGATCAAAACGCATTCATTTCCTGCGGTGAACTGGACGAGACAGAGTGATTCCTTGTGGCGGTGAAGGCTGTCCGCCTCGGTATCGATGGCACAAATCTTTTCACCTCCCACAAGGTCGCATTTTTCAAGGAATTCCTTTAGTTGAGAAGTGGTGCTGATCATGCGTGGTTTTCTGAAAAAACGGCGAAGGGGAACGAGGGAGGTTGCTTAACAAGGCCAATTTTAGTCAATGAAAATGAACTATTTGGGTATCAGGGAGCAGGAAATACCTTATTTTCCGCTCTTTTCCAGAATCTTGATGTTCCTGAACGAGCACTCGTTGATGTGGTCGGTCAGCATGATATGGCCCTCGATCTTGTCACCAAAGCCTTTGGCATTCTTGAATTTGCTTTTCTGAATCAAGGCCTTGAGTTCCGGGCTACCGAGTTCGTAAGACACGACCAATGCTCCATTAAGCCAATGTTCCACATGATTTCCGTCGATAACTAACTTGGATGAGTTCCATTCACCCATAGGGTTCGTTTTTTTGAGTTCATTGGCACCTATTAAATCATAAAGGGCGGCGGTCTGATGGGTAGGGCCGTTTTTTGCATCATAATGGCCCTGATCATCTAGCATTTGGTATTCGGGACCCGGAGTTGCAGGGCGGGATTCATCAATGAGGTATTTGATCCCGTTGTTGCCCTTTGCCGATAACTTCCATTCCCAAGTCAGCGTGTAATCGCTGAATTTCCGTTGGGTGATGATGTGGCCCCCGTGGACTTTTTCCTGTTTGGTGAGAATTCCGTTTTCGATCTTCCATCCCGCATCCGGGCGTTTTTCAGATCCGAAAGCACGCCAGTTCTCGAGATCTTTGCCATTGAACAGCAGTTGCCATCCCTCGGCTTTCTCTTTCTCACTGAGGGTGTTGGGCTCGTTGGCAAACAGACGCAAGGTCATGAGTGCGATGATGATCGGAACTTTCATAGGTTGGATAAAGTCTGGAATTCGAACGGAGTTCATTTGAGACCCTTGAGTATTTGGGCGCGAAGTTCGACCACATCAATTTGTTCGCTGTGTTTCCAGAGCAGCTTGCCTTCGGGCGAGATGATGACGGTGAGGGGGAGGGCGCCTGTCCATTCCGGGCAGATGGCCTCGGCCAGTTTGTCCGGATTGCCGCCATTCCAAATGTAGTTATTGGAGGTGCGCTCCTCTTTTTCCATGGAAGCTGCGGTGCGTTTGGAAAGCGCGGCATGGCGGGATTCAAGGAATTTTTTCACTTTCGCTTTTTGTCCGATCGGATCCATGGATATGGAAATGAAGTCCACATTGCGATTTTGGAAGCGGCGATAGGTGTCCACTAGTTCGGGAAACTCCGCGACACAGGGACCGCAGGTTGTGGACCAGAAGTTGATGACGCGGACATTTCCGGATTTGTTTTCACGGATTTTTTTAGCCAATGGCTCGTCCAGTTCGTCGAGGGTAACCGGGATCTCTTCCCATGCTTTTTGTTCTTTTTCGACACTGCCGCCCTTGAACAACCATTTGGTGGAGCAGCCAAAGGACCGGGTGACGGCTTCCCCGACTTCCTTGCCGGCGAGCAACGCATCCAACGCATCCCGCAGATAGGATTTTTCGACCGGTTCCGAGGATCTGCCGGCGTCATCCATGCGTCCGTTGTAGCGGAGTTTGCGATCCGCATCGAAAACGAAAACGTGGGGCGTGGACTGCGCGCCGCAAGCTGTGGCGAATTTTTGGGTCTCGCCGTCGTAGAGGTAAGGGAATGTCCAGCCATGGCTGTCGGCAAAGGGTTTCATCTCTTCGAAAGAATCGCCATAAGGGGAATAACCGAGTTCATCCGGGCGGAGGCTTTTGGGGTTATTCGCATTCACCGCCACGATGGCCACGCCTTTGCCTTTGTAATCCTGATGTATCTGTTCAGTTCTCACGGCAGCAGCAACGGAGTCCGGGCAATGATTGCAGGTGAAGATGACACAGAGGATTTTCGCATTCGCGTAAGTGGCTTCGGTATGGGTCTTGCCATCGGTGCCCGGTAATGAAAACGCAGGCAGCGGAGAACCGATGCCAAGGACTTTCGGGACTTCCTGATTGGAGAGAGCCAAACCGGTCAAAATGGGTAATAACAGAAGGAAGATATGTTTCATATTCGCCCGTCACGATAGCGAGATTGGATGGATTACAAAGTGGAAAATCCGGATTGCCGGGTCTCTGCGGGAGGGGCTGCGGATAAGCTCCGGAAATATCCTTAAGATAAGTTGAATATTTATCTGGCAAAGGCTTTGAATTTTATTTAAGAGGTATGAAACAAAATTCTGAGACATGCCATCTGCCAACGAATACACCCACCCAATAAACGTTCGTTCGAGACAACTCGACATGCCAACCCGCGGAGTTTATCAGGACGATTATGATGACAAAATCAAGAGCGCGCAGCTTGAACTGGAGCGAATCCAGGAAGAGCGTGAAGAACTAGAGCGTAAAAAACGCGAGCTTGAAGAGCTGACCAGTCGCAAACGTGCGTTTCTTTCCCAGCAGGTTGAACTCACCGAAAAACTTTCCGCGGCGATCACCTTGATTGATCGGGAGCTGAATGAGTTGAGGGAGGAGACCGACCAAATTGAGCAATGCCGCGCTTGTTTTGCCGAGCATTTGGATAAAATCCAGAAGCATGATCCTGAGAAATGGACGCGTGACAATCTTCCGGAAAGATTGGAAAAAGCGACTGCCGTCACGGACATGGCCGCTGATGAGTATGACCAAGCCGCCGCCTATTTCGAAGGAACACGTGCCGGAGGGATTTTCGGCAGGCCATCCAAGGGTGGACGACGTAAGCCAAAGTCTCAGAAGAGCCAATCCGAATTTCTTGAACAACTCGTGAACGGCTTTGCCTTCAATTTGCCCATCATCGTTCTTGGTGCGGCAGGCTTGGTCGTTTACTTCATCAAATAGAGCGATGGCCAAGTTGAAACAAGCGAGCCTGTTTGATGAGAATTACGAGCTTCAGGCTCTGCGTGAAAAAGAGCGCAAGCTTGCCGAAGCCCAGAAAGAATATCAAAAGTTGCCCGCATTGCTCGCAAAGCAGAAGCAAGAGAACGAGGCGACCATGCCACCGATGGCGGAAATCAGGGAGCGCCAGAAATTCAACCGGTTTGAACAAAGCCTGAGCCGGGGACAGGTTGAGAACGTTCTGCGCACGCAGAGGCAAAGCTTCGGCATGACACTGCTGTTGTTGGTGGCCACAACTCTGATGGTGTTGTGGGCGCTTCGGATCATTTCCAACTGATTGGAATTTTCCCTAAGGTCTCTCCCAAGGCTCAACCCGGCGTTCCGCGGAACGAGGTTCCAAGTGAGAAATGACGCGCCCGTCGGCGCCGATCAGATTTGAGATCCTAGACTCGATCTCGGTCGCGTGATCATGGGCCTCGGAGAGTTTCATGTTGTTCGGAAAAACCAGATGAAACTCAACCCAATGGAAATGGCCCGAGTGGCGATGTCTGAAATTGTGGTAAGTGAGGCTCTTTTCTCCGACCGCTTCATCCAACACGTCGCGCGTGAGTTTTTCGATAACAGGATCGGCTTCATCCAGCAGCCCGCCAAAACTTTCTTTGATGAGTTTCAGCCCGACGCGCAGGATATTAAGTGCCGCGATGACAGCGAATATCGGATCCCACCAGGGCCAGTCGGTCAATAGGATCAGCGTCAGCGCGACCAACGCGGCAAGACTGGACCATACGTCGGTGAGGACATGGATTCCATTCGCACGAATCAAGGGTGAGGCGGTTTTCTTCGCGACCCTGAGCAAGGACAGCCCGAGTCCCAGATTGATCAGTGCCACAACCGCCGTGATCCAGCAACCCAGAGCGAGATTTCTGATTTCAACACCGTAGGTGAATTGTCTGACCGCCTCATAAAGAATCAAAATCGCCGCGGCAGAAATCATCGCGCCTTCCAATCCTGCCGAGATGAAGGAAATTTTATCGTGACCGAAATGATGGGTTTCATCGGCCGGCTTTCTTGCCAAGCGCAACGCCCATGAGGCGAAGGCAACGGCAAAAACATGAACCACCGATTCCGCGGCATCGGAATAAATGGCGGAAGAGTAAGTGCTTACAGCGGCAAAGACCTTCAAGACGAGCAGCAGGATCGCGACGCCAAGAGACAGGTTCATCACTCGTCGTTGTGGGTCTGATGGGGTCATGGCATGAAGTTTTGTGAAATCATTTCATCAGACGCTCGATGTCATCGGGTTCGATGGGGATGGAAGCCATTAAATCAATATTTTCATCCTTGCCAATGAGGTAATCGTTTTCGAGACGTATCCCCAGACCTTCTTCACGGATATAGATGCCCGGTTCGATGGTGAAAAGCATTCCCGGAGCAACGATTTCGAATGGAGGCGACACGTCATGGACATCCAGACCCAGATGATGCGATACACCGTGCATGAAATACCGACTCACGAGCGGTTTGGTCTCGTCCTGTGCGGCGGCTTCCTCGGCTGTGAAGAGTTCGAGTCCGATGAGTTCCCGCTCGATTTCCGCAACAACTTGTTTCTGGTAGTCGGGAAGGCGGATGCCGGGTCGGAGAATCGAGTTCGAAAATTTCATTATCCGCAGCACCGCCTCATAAACCTGACGTTGTCGTGGGGTGAACCTGCCGTTGACAGGGATGGTTCGTGTCATGTCCGCATTCCAACCGCCGTATTCGCAGGCGACATCGAGCAAGAGCAAATCGCCGTCTTTGAGAACCTGATCATTTTGGATGTAATGCAGAACGCAGGCATTCGCGCCACCTGCGATGATGGGTGTGTAGGCAAATCCGCGGGAGCCTGATTTGACAAACTCGTGAATGAACTCGGCTTCCACCTCCCACTCGCCAACGCCGGGTTTTACGAATCCCAAAATACGGCGAAAGCCCGCTTCGGTGATGTCGCAGGCTTTTCGGGTGAATGAGATTTCCGCGTCGGATTTGAAAACGCGGAGTTTGTGCATCAGTGGCGAAAGTCGGCCGTAACGGTGCAGGGGAAACTTGCGCTGGCAATCCGCGATAAATCGGCTGTTACGGGTCTCGGTGAATGTTGAACAACGCGGATGCTCGTTGGTGGAGAGGTAAATGGAATCCGCCTGCAAGGCGAGTTGATTGAACAGATGATCGAACTGATCCACCCACTCGATATGGTGAACGCCGCTTCTCTGTCTTGCTTGTTCTTTGGTCAGTTTGTGACCTTCCCAGATCGCGATTTTTTCATTCGTTTGACGTATGAACAGGATTTCACGGTTCGCTTCCACCTTGGCACCGGGGTAGAGTAGCAAAATGCTTTCCTCCTGCGCGATGCCAGTCAGATAATAGAAATCGGTGTTTTGTTTGAATGGCAGGGTCGCGTCCGCAGTGCTTGAATAAACATCGTTTGAATGGATCACGGCGATTGAGTTTTCCGTGAGCAGCCCGACGAGATTTCCGCGGTTTTCAACAAACAGTCCTGAAGATGGTGATTGGGTGCGCATATGGGGAAAAAGAAAAACCATGGAAATGGACGAACGATCTCCTGTCGAGACCGGCTTGCGGTTCTTTTCGATCCTGAAATAAGTTTCGCTTTTCGCATGTGGTAACTTGCAAAACTCCTTCCGCTGTGAACACGATTCGACCCCGTTCTTTATGGATTTTTTCTCAACAGACCAAACTTCGCTGAAAATCTGCGGTGTCAGGACCGAGGAGGACGCCCATGGGCTGATGGATCTGGGTGTCGATGCGGCCGGGTTCAATTTCTGGCCCGGTTCGAAGCGGTATTTGAATCCGAAAGATGCGGATTGGTTGAAGCATATCGGAGACAGGATTTTAAGGGTAGGAGTGTTCGTCAATCCATCCATCGATCTGCCATTGCGGTTGATATCGGATGGAATGATCGATGTGGTCCAGTTGCACGGTGACGAGGATCCGGAAGTTGCCGCCGTATTTTCAAATGCCGGCATAACGGTCATCAAGGCGATAGGCGTGAATCATCCGGCGGATGTTGAAAGGGCGGGTGGATATAATGTGGATGCCATTTTGCTGGATGCGCATGCGCCTTTGGTTTTTGGCGGAACGGGCGAGACTTTTGATTGGAGTCTGGCACTGGATTTCAAAAAACGATTTCCGGACACTCCCATGATCCTTGCCGGTGGAATCACACCGGACAATGCGGCGATGGCGGTTTCTCAAGTCAAGCCTGCAGCTCTTGACATCGCTTCAGGAGCTGAGATTTCGCCCGGGGTCAAAGATTTCACCAAAGTCCGGAAATTGTTGGAGGCATGTCATCGCATCCCATGATCACGGATTCGCACTGCCATTTGGCATCCCACCGTTACGCGGACCAGGATGTCGGACTGATGATTGCGCGTGCCAATTCGGCCGGAGTGCATCGCATGGTTACTTTGTCCACCTCGCTGGGTGACCTTTCAAGAAATCTCGAGATTGCCAATCATGCGGGCGTCTCCGCGGCGATTGGAATTCATCCCTGCGATGTCCACCAGGCTCCCGACCATGCGATAGAAATACTTTCCGGGTATGTCACCGATCCGCGGATTTGCGCGATTGGAGAAACGGGATTGGATTACTTTCACCCGGCGCCTGATGGCTGGACTGAATCCGATTTCAGAATGAGGCAGCAGGATTTCCTCAAGCAACATTTCGAACTGGCGGCGAGGTCAGGTCTCAACGTGGTCATTCACACGAGAGATCGGGAAGGCTCCTGCTCATTCCAGGACGCGTTGGGTATATATCGGAAATATTCAGACCGGGTGCGTGCGGTTTTTCATTGTTTCGTTTCCTCATGGGATCTCGCGGAGCAGGTGTTGGCGGAGGGCGGGCTGGTTTCTTTCGGTGGCGTGACAACCTTCAAAAAAACGGATTCCCTGAAAGATACGGTGGCCAAATGCCCGCCCGGTTTTTTCATGTTGGAAACAGATTCACCTTATCTTGCGCCGGAGCCGATGCGGGGAAAACAGAACGAGCCCGCATTTGCTTCATACATCGCCGAGGTCGTTGCGGCAGTGAGGGGGGAGTCGCTGGCTGAACTCGCGGAGCATACCGAACGGGCGGTGAATGATTTTTTTCGATGGAAATCCAATTCCGCTGAATGAATTGTTCACTGGCAATCGTTATAGGTTGTGTTAAACCGGAGTCACTTTTTCTCCGTTCCATCCCATGCAATCATGAAAATCAAAAATTATTTCACAGCAGTAGTTCTCGTTTCCCTCTCCGCATCTTGCGCGCCGAAAGCAGGCGGAGACGGATATGATGTATCCAATCCCTACTCGGCTCCCGACTACGTGGATGATACCGGCACACCGATTGTGCCGGACGATCTGAACCCGGTCTATGAGGCTCCGGCAGCTTATGAGGAAGTCGCCACCAAGCCCGAGACGATCAAACCCGCGCGCTCAGGGGCAACATCAAAAGTTCACACGGTGGGTCGTGGCGACACACTCTGGGGCTTGAGCAAACAATACCGGGTTTCCGTGGCATCAATCAAAGCGGCAAACGGTCTGACCCGTGACACCATCGCGTTGGGTGCCAAATTGAAAATCCCTGCGAACTAAACTGATGCGGTCCCGCTTCCTCCCTGCTTTCTTTTTCCTGTTCGCAATCCCATCGCCACTGCCCGCCCAGGATCGGGCGGTGGATGTGCCCGCGATGACAGCGAAAGAAGAAGTCATGGAGCAACTGTTTTCTGAACGGGATTCTGCGGAGGTCCTGGCACAGGCGATTCTCAACGCGCGAAAACTTGGCGTTCCCGAGCAGGCGATTCTGGAATCGAAATTCCTGTTCCATGTCGATCGTGCGGAAGATGCGGAAATTGCGAACATGCTGCCGCAGCTTCTGAAACAGAACGAACATTTCAAACTTTCCGAGTCGGAAATTTTCGCTAGCAAGGATGACTGGCTTGCGATTGTGGAATATGTGCGGGCGATCGCCGCCTTGCAAACCGGCGACAAGCAGGCATTTAAAAAACACATCACCGAGGCCTTTTGGTTGAGTCCGCGCCAAGGGGCGGCGTTTGCACCGCATATCGAAAGACTTCGTCTGATGGATGCCATGGGTGAGGTTGAAATCGATATGGATCGCAAATACGCCCATACGCTTGATGTCGCCAAAACCAGTCTTGGAGAAGTGATGGCTGGCAAGAAGGGCATGATACTGCACTTTTGGTCTCCGCTGAGTCCGGAGTGTGAAGCCACGCTTGCCGACTTCTTCGTAACCGCCGGGCTCATGGTGAAAAACGGCATCGGAGTCGTATCGGTGCTTCCGGAGACTTCGGAAAAAGTGGTGGCGGATGCGAACAGGATGTTGACGGCAACCGGCAAGGATGTTCCGGGTCATTGGTTGGTTGATGCGGAAAAATCGCCATTGAGCGCGCATTTGAGAATTCAAACGGTTCCTGCCGTGGTTCTGATGGACGCACGTGGAAAAATCATGTTCAACGGAAATCCGGGTGACGCGGAATTTTGGAAACTGTTAGAAAAATTGAATCCTGAAATCAGGCGTCCGGCGTTGAGGGATTAGCGGATGCCGTTTTGTGTTTCGAACGAATTACTACACCTGTCGTAAGTCTCAAAAAAGGGTGGTGATTCTGATGATAAACTTTTCTTAAAAGTTTGTTTATTTTAACTTGACGGAAACCCGTAATACTATTTTTATCGTATCAATCTAAGGAAACGAATCCTGATGAGCAAACCTTCACATCCTTCCAATCTCGAACTACAGGCGCTCTCTGTGCTGTGGCATGAAGGACCATCTACTGTAAGTTCAGTACATGAGGCGTTGCCTGACGGAAGGGAAAGGGCATACACCACGGTGCTGTCGGTGATGCAGAGCCTTGAGAGAAAAAAACTGGTAAGAAGGATCCGCTCCGGAAGGGCTCATGTTTATGAGTCGGCGTATTCACAGGAAATCATCGTGCGTCGTGCGACGGATGATTTCGTAACAAATGCTTTTGGAGGACGCCTCGGTGAGGCTGTTCTCGCTACCCTCTCCCTCGGTTCATTAACACCGGAAGAGAAAACAAACATCGAACGCGAACTCCAACGACATAAAACCATGCCAGCGAAAAAAACAGCAAAGAAAGCAGTAAAAAAAGCAGCTACCAAAAAGCCAGCAGTCAAAAAGGCCGCTCCCAAGAAAGTAGCTAAAAAAGCACCAGCCAAAAAAGCAGCTCCTAAAAAAGCCGCTCCTAAAAAGGCTGCTGCCAAGAAAGCGGCTCCTAAAAAAGCTGCCAAAAAAGTAGCGAAAAGCGCTAAAAAAGTGGCCAAAAAGCCAGCTAAGAAAGTAGTTGCCAAAAAAGCTCCGGCTAAAAAGGCAGCTGCCAAAAAAGCTCCGGCCAAAAAGGCAGCAGCTAAAAAAGCACCTGCTAAAAAAGCGGTAGCCAAAAAAGCACCTGCCAAAAAAGCAGTGGCTAAAAAAGCACCTGCCAAAAAAGCAGCCAAGAAGAAGTAATCAACCACCGCCGGCAACCCGACTTTTCCCGAACGGGTGATCCGGTTGCCAAGGCGGTTATGACAACTGTAAAAGGCGGAAGATCTCACGGTCTTCCGCCTTTTCGTGTTTGCGATCCGAGGTGCTCCGGTTGAAAATAATCAGCCATTTTGTTTTCATGGATGAATTTGTGTGATTTGATTCCGCGCATGAAGCATTCAACGCGTTGGTTTTCCGTCTTCCTGATTGCCTTTACCGCTCTTGCGTGGGCGGGTGGAGACAAGAAAATCGCCCAGGTTTCATTTCATATTGAGACCGAAGCGAACGATAACCCGAAAATGATTTTTTCTCACGAGATACTGGGGAAGGAAAGGTATTTTCGGCGGATGTCTGAAATCTCCTCAAGCGATTTCGTTGTCTTCAGTCCGTTTCCATCGGATGACCAAACATCCTACGGAATGACCATCCAATTGAAGGAAGTTGCAGGACAGCGCTTGACGGCCGTAACGACTTCCAGTCAGGGCAAGTTGCTGGTTTGTCAGGCGTTCGGCCGTGTTGTGGATGCTGTCATGATTGATCGGCCGGTGAATGACCGCACCATCATCGTTTGGAAGGGGCTGACACTAGATGAAATTCGTGAACTTGACAAAGTGGTACCGCGTATTGGTGAGAAGAAGAAATGACACGATTCAAAATGAAAAAGGGACTTGTCATATTTCTGGTTGCGATCACACACCTCAGGGTTGGTGCGATTGAGTTGGTTTTACCGACTGAAAACGATCATCTTTACAGCGGGCAACCGGAGCGGTTTTACATGTATGTTGACCGGACTTTTGAGGGTGAGGTCAGCAAACCATGGGAGGGCGGATCTTTCGGTTTTGTCCGGACTCCGGTTCGTCTTAACGGCGAAGTGGTGCTGACCAAGTTTCACGAAGGGATCGATATCGCTCCCATCAAGCGTGATCATGCGGGGAATCCGCTGGACTTGGTGATGAGTATTTCCGGGGGAAAAGTGGTTCACACGAGTTCGATTGCCGGTCGCAGCAATTACGGTCGTTACATCGTAGTTGAGCATGAATGGGAACAATCGAAAGTTTACTCGCTCTATGCCCATCTGGCTGAAATCACGGTACAAGTCGGTGATCCGGTCAGGGCGGGTTCCGTGATCGGACGGATGGGTTACACGGGCTCCGGCATCAACCGGACGCGCGCGCATTTGCATCTGGAGCTGGGATTCATGATGAGTGAAAAATATCAAGACTGGCACAAGCAGAGTTTTGCGAGTCCGAATCATCACGGTAACTTCAATGGCATGAACATTGCGGGAGTCGATGTCGCGAGTTTCTTTCTGGCGCATCGTGAGAATCCGGATTTGAACTTCAGTGAGTTCGTCCTGACCCGCCCGGTGCAATTCAAAGTGGCCGTTGCGGCCGGTAAATCGGAGCCGGTTTTTCTGGAGCGTTACCCTTGGATGAAACGTCCGGGAGATGCCACGGTGAACTCATGGGAGATTGGTTTCACGGCAACAGGTCATATGGTTTCATTCAGCCCGAGCAGTCGGATGGTGAGTCAACCATCCGTGACCCACATCAGACCTGCCGAGGTGAACCAATCCTATCTGACGCGGGGGTTGATTGCCGGAAGCGGCAATCAGGTTTCCTTGTCGCGTGATGGCAATCGTCTCGTTTCCCTGATTATGGATGATTTTCCGAAAGCCCAGTAGGATTGGCGGCGACGGGTCATTTCTTGACGGGTCTTTGAATTCCATTTATTCCGAAAGACATGACATGGTTTTACTCAAAGAATGGGCAGCAGCAGGGCCCGATTTCTGATCAAGAACTTGTCGATCAATTCAAGAGTGGAAGTATATCCGCCACGGACCTTGTATGGAAAGAAGGCATGCCGGATTGGAAGCCATTGCGCGAAGTGCCTCTGTTATCCGCCGCAGCCATCACGCCCAACCAACCTGCCATCCCGCATTCATCGGCTGGCAATGCAATGGTCAAGCAGCCTGCCATGTATCCCACGGCGCACGTTCGGCCGAATATTCCGACTTATCTCTGGCAGTCCATCGTCGCCACCGTGCTATGTTGCATGCCATTTGGTGTGGTGGCGATCGTCTATGCTGCGAAAGTGGACAGTTTGATGGCGGTTGGCGATTACGTGGGTGCCCAGAGCGCATCAGACTCTGCAAAAATTTGGGTTGGTGTATCGGTCGGCATGTTTTTGCTGATCTTTGTCGGTTATATCATTCTTGTTGCGATCATTGCCGCCGGAACCCCATGATCCGATTCCATGTATAAAGGGAGAGCGCTGTTGGTTTCACTGGTCGTGCTCCTGCTCGGTTTTGCGGTTTATAAACTCCGGGAGGACGGCGGAGCGGGTTGGATGCCAGGTTGCTTTTTCAGGCGAATCACGGGATTGGAATGTCCGGGTTGTGGGATGACGCGTGCGACGCATGCGGTTTTGCACGGGCGTTTCGCGG
>JBIKNX010000055.1:0-13143 GCA_044358435.1 Luteolibacter sp. | reverse complement strand
CGTAGTAGTAGCTGACATCGATGCCTTTGAGATAGACCTCGCGGTCGTGGATTTTGGCAGTGAGGGCGTTTTTGAGGAGGTGTTTGAGCTCGATGTCTTTGACTGGGCTGCGTTGCATGGCCATGAGGTAATCCTCTTTCTCGATCTGGTTCCAATCCACCACTTGTTGAAGTTCTTGTTTAAAAATGAGATCCAGCCAGATGCGTGTCGCTCTGCCATTTCCCTCGCGAAAGGGATGAGCGACGTTCATTTCCACGTATTTTTCGACGATTTGATCGAAGGTGGTCTGCGGCATTTGATCGATGTGGTCCAAGCTGGACTTCAAGAACATGACGGAGGCGAAGCGGAAGTTGCCTTTGGCCATATTGACCTCCCTCAATTTCCCTGCAAAATGGTAGATCTCATCGAATAAATACCAGTGGATGTAGGCTAGCCCGGCATAGGTGCCGACTTCGACTTTCGCGATATCGCCGGAATCGAAGAGTTGCTTGGCCTTTCGTTTGCTCAGCTCTTCTTCGGCTCTGGCGAGAGTAGATTGCTCGGTGAGGTTGAGTTTATTTTCTAAGATCATGAGTTCTCTCCTTTCGGATCGCATTTGTTTTCTAGGACTTGGATTTGTTTATCGAAGTCGGACATGTAGAGCTGATCTTGCACAATGCGGTATCTCTCGAATTCGCTTTCGGCGTGTGCTTTGGCGATCTCCGCGGTAACTTTTCCGGCATCTTGGAGGATTGCTCGGTCGGTGGCGGCGATGAAGCGGTTGAGGCGTTCTTCCCAATCCGCCATGGTCATGGGCATATTGCGTAGTGCCATGTCCTCCGCGATGTCTAGGTAGGCGTTGACGAGGCGTTGTAGTTGGCCGAGTTCGGCATCGGTGAGGTAGTTCTTGGCGATACTCACATCAAACTTCTGGATTTTCCCACCGGGAGCATCCTTCCAGGTGGTGAGTCCCATGTGGGTTTTCTCCGCGTTTGCGCGGGTGTGGATGACCTCTGCGGCGGTCTGGCCGTGGATCGCCCAATGGAGTTTGTTTTGCACGGTGGCAAAGAAGCGTTTGGTCGCGGTGGCAGTGACATCGTAGTCGATGGAGGTGGCGTAGATATCGGTGATCTTCTGGTAGAATTTGCGCTCGCTCAGCCGGATTTCGCGGATGCGTTGGAGCTGTTCCTCGAAGTATTTTTTTCCGAGGATCGTGCCGTCGTTTTTCAGGCGCTCGTCATCCATCGCGTAGCCCTTGATGGTGAAGGATTCGATGATTCCGGTCGCCCACTTTCGAAATTGCACGGCGCGCTCGGAGTTCACCTTGTAGCCGACCGCGATGATGGCGGAGAGGTTGTAGTGCCGGGTGTCGTAGGTTTTGCCATCAGCGGCAGTTATTCGAAAATTTCGAATAACTGAATTCTCCTGCAACTCGTTGTCCGCGAAGATCTTTTTGAGGTGGTAGTTCACCGTGTGGGTCTCGACGTCGTAGAGCCCCCCCATCATCTTCTGGCTGAGCCAGACATTTTCATCGGCGTAAACAGCTTCGACGCCCCCCTTGCCACTGGCCGCCACAAAGGTGAGGTATTCCGCAGCGGATGAGCGGATGGTAACCTCGGTTTTTTTCTTTTTGCTCATGCTGCCACCTCCTCGCGCTTGCCTTCCTTTTGAACTGTCAAGGATTCCTTGACAGTTGCCTCTTGGGTCAGCTCTCCATCCTCAAAGATGTTGATCAGATGGAGCGAGATATTTTGTTTGGTGGCCTGAAAAAGCTCGGCGATTTGGAGTTGGGAAAGCCAGACGGTGCCGTCTTGCAGCCGCAAGTCGATTTGGGTTTTTCCGTCATCGGTGGTGTAAAGGATCACATCGCTCATGCCGCTACCTCCTTGCGTTTGTTTTTAACCACTAAAGGCACTAAAGACACGAAAGGAAGAAAAGGAGGATAGGGGTTCATTAAAAAAGAGGTGTTTTTGTTTTGGTTTCGTGTTTTTCGTGCCTTTCGTGGTTACCCCTCGATTTCCGCCACGATGGCATCGATGTCCGCCCGCAGGCGGTCGATTTTGGCAACGGTGGTTTTCAGCTCCGCATTCAGCTCGCCAATGTCCACGACTTCGCGGTTGTCTTTCGCTTCTACGTAGGTGCTGACGGAGAGGTTGTAGTCTTTCTCGGCGACAGTCCCGTGATCCACGGAGAGGGCAAAGTGAGGAACGTTCTCCTTGGTGTCGAAGACTTCCATGATCTCGGCGATATGGGCATCGGTGAGCGTGTTGTTGTTGGTCTCCTTTTTGAAAAGGCCGCTGGCATCGATGAACTGGGTGCGGGTGTCGGGCTTGTGCTTGGAGAGCACGAGGATATTGACCGCGATGGTCGTGCCGTAGAAGAGGTTGGGCGCGAGGGAGATGACCGTTTCCACATAGTTGTTATCGACCAGGTATTGGCGGATCTTTTGCTCAGCTCCGCCGCGGTAGAAGATGCCGGGGAAGCAGACGATGGCGGCGCGGCCTTTCGCCGAGAGGTAGCTCAGTGCGTGGAGGACGAAGGCGAAGTCCGCCTTCGATTTCGGGGCGAGCACACCGGCGGGGGCAAAGCGGTCATCATTGATCAGCGTCGGGTCATCGCTGCCTTTCCATTTGATGGAGTAGGGCGGATTGGAAACGATGGCATCGAAGGGCTTGTCGTTGAGGAAATGGGGATCGGTGAGGGTGTTGCCGAGCTGGATGTTGAACTTGTCGTAGTTGATGTTGTGCAGGAACATGTTCATCCGCGCCAGGTTGTAGGTGGTGTGGTTGATTTCCTGCCCGAAGAAGCCGTCCTCGATGATGTGGGAGTCGAAGTGCTTCTTGGCCTGTAGCAGCAAGGAGCCTGAACCAGCGGCGGGGTCGTAGATTTTATTGACGCTGGTCTGCTTGTGCATGGCCAGCTGGGCGATGAGCTGGGAGACGTGAGTGGGCGTAAAGAACTCGCCTCCGGATTTACCGGCATTGGCGGCGTAGTTGGAGATGAGGAATTCATAAGCATCGCCGAAGAGATCGATCTGGCTGCCTTCAAAATCATTGAAGTCCAATCCACCGACGCCAGTAAGCACGGCAGCAAGGCGTAGGTTTTTATCTTTGACCGTGTTGCCAAGGCGATTGCTGGTGGTATCGAAATCGGCGAACAGGCCTTTGATGTCCTGCTCCGATGGATAGCCGTTGGCGGAACTCTCGATGGCGGAAAAGATGGCAGCGAGGTCGGTGTTCAGACTCTCGTTGGTGTTCGCTGTCGCGACAACCTTCGCAAAGAGCTGGCTGGGGTAGATGAAGTAGCCCTTGGTCTTAATGGCATCGTCTTTGATCTCCGGTGTGATCACGCTATCGTCCATCTCCGCGTAATGAATATCCGGGTCACCAGCCTCAATGTAAGCGGCGAAGTTTTCACTGATGAAACGGTAGAACAAGGTGCCGAGGACATATTGCTTGAAGTCCCAGCCATCGACCGAGCCACGCACATCATTCGCAATCTGCCAGATTTGGCGTTGAAGAGCCGCGCGTTGTTGGGTGCTTGTCATAGGTGAAATTTTAAATTCTTTAAACTCGTTGGAAGATACGCTCATGGAGCAAGGATGATCATTTATTTGATCTAATACTCACGATCTGACAAAAGCGGAAAGGCAAGCGCGTGTGAAGCGCAATCGGCGCTGTAAGCTCTCACTCCCATCCAGCTTCAAATCATCCGCTCAGTCCTCACCCGTCACTTCGCGTTCGCTGCTGCCTTTGTGACGGAGGTCTCTGGCGTGTTCGAGGAAGACGGCGTCTTCGCCGATGTTGCAGGAGAGATCGCCGACGCGTTCGAGGGAACGGATGATGAGGATGAGGTGGAGGTATTCCTGGCTACGGCCGGCGGTGTCTTCGATGCGGGCGCTGAATTGGGAAGTCACTTCCTTGTGCATTTTATCCAGCTCTTTGTCACGCAGGTGCAGGGAGGCGCCGAGCGTGCCATTGCCATCGCTGTAGGATGAAATCGCATCACGCAACAAGTGATCCGCCAATGAGTAGATCGGCTCCACCAAGGTCACATCGCCAAGCTCGGCGGCGGCAATGGTTTTTTTCGCGCGTTTGGCAATACTGACCGCATGATCGGAGATGCGCTCAAGGTTCATTGAAATTTTCATCGATGAGACAACGAGCCGGAGATCATTGGCGAGCGGATGATAGCGCACAAGAATGTCCATCCCGAGTTTATCAATGGAGCGTTCGAGTTCGTCGATTTCATCATCATCCGCGATGACGGCGTTCGCGAGTTCGGGGTTGCGTTCGAGCAGGGACTGGATGGCGCGCTCCAGATTATGGCGGGCCTTTGCAGCCATTCTCAAGACCTCGCCTTTGAGCGTGGTGATCGCGTGATCGAAATCCCGAAGGATATGTGGGGAGTTGTTCATGGTTGCCGCCCGATCATGGACTTTGGTTGATGGAAGCAGGAGAGATGCCTAATTCTGTATGTAATGGGCAAAACCTTATTCCATCCGGTGAGGAAACGCAATCGGATAGAGCCGAGGGGTTTCCGGTTACGAATCCTCAGGCATGATACTCCTGGATGCTTTGGACAGTGAGCTCGGTTTCTTTGAGGGAGCGAATGGCTTTTACGGAGGCCTCGGCGGCTGCCATGTTGGTGGCGTAGGAAATTTTCTGAGCGATCGCGGTGGAGCGGATCAGGATCTCATCGGCGCGGGACTCATGAGTCGCCGGGGTGTTGATGAGGAAATGGATCTCGTTGTTTTTCATCATGTCGATGACGTTCGGGCGAGCTTGTTCGAGGACCTTGTAAACCCGGTCGGCGGGAATGCCGGCTTCGGCGAGTTTGGCGAGGGTGCCGCCGGTCGAGACGATTTTGAAACCGAGTTCATGAAGGCTGCGGGCGATGTCGATGGCGCGCTCTTTATCACGATCCGCGACGGAGAAAAACACCGTGCCTTCTTTCGGAAGCGGATTGAAGGCGGAGATCTGCGATTTGGCATAGGCCATGCCCCAATCCTTATCGATGCCCATCACCTCGCCGGTGGATTTCATTTCTGGACCGAGCACGATGTCGATGCCGGGAAAGCGGTTCCATGGGAACACGGCTTCCTTGACCGAGAAATGGGTAGGGATGATGGTTTCCGTATATCCCATATCGGCGAGTTTTTCACCGACCATGATTTTGGCGGCGAGTTTGGCGAGAGAAACGCCGGTGGCTTTTGAGACAAACGGCACGGTACGGGAAGCGCGGGGATTGACCTCGATGACGTAGAGCTCCTCATCTTTCACCGCGAACTGGATGTTCATCAGGCCTTTGACCTGCAACTCGCGGGCGAGGTCTTTGGCGGCTTTTTCGATTTGGGCTTTGATGTTGTCCGAAATCGAGAAGGCGGGGATGACACAAGCGGAGTCGCCGGAATGGATGCCGGCTTGTTCGATGTGCTGCATGATCGCACCGACCACGGAGGTTTCGCCATCGCTGATGCAATCGACATCGATTTCCGTGGCGTTGTCGAGAAATCGGTCGACCAGCACCGGCCGCTCCGGAGAAGCGGTGACCGCCTCGCGCATGTAGGTGGAGAGTTCGGAATTGGAGTAAACGATCATCATCGCGCGGCCGCCGAGTACGAAGGAAGGCCTGACGAGAACTGGGTAACCGATACGATTCGCGACAGCGATGGCCTCCGCTTCATTGGTGGCGGTGCCGGCTTCGGCTTGTTTGAGGTTGAGCTTGTCCAACAGAGCGGAGAAAAACTTGCGGTCCTCGGCGAGTTCGATGGATTTCGGCGAGGTGCCGATGATGGGGACGCCGTGGCGCTCGAGATCCGCCGCGAGGTTGAGCGGGGTTTGTCCGCCGAACTGGACGATCACGCCGTGGGGTTGTTCCTGATCACAGATGTTGAGAACATCTTCGAGAGTGAGCGGCTCGAAGAAAAGTTTGTCCGAGGTATCGTAGTCGGTGGAGACCGTCTCGGGATTCGAGTTCACCATGATCGTCTCGTAGCCGAGCTCTTTAAGCGCGAAGGCAGCGTGGACGCAGCAGTAATCGAACTCGATGCCTTGGCCGATTCTGTTAGGCCCGCCACCGAGAATGATGATTTTCTTTTTGTCCGACTGACGCGCTTCGTTCTCGTCGCCGTAGGTGGAGTAGAAATACGGGGTGTAGGCTTCGAACTCCGCGGCGCAGGTGTCGACGAGACGGTAGGTTGGGATGATCTTTTTCGATTTGCGCTCGGCGCGGACCACGTCTTCCGAGATGCCTTTGGCTTTGGCGATCTGGCGGTCCGAAAAGCCGAGTTTCTTGGCTTGCTTGAGATCGAGATTGGCGAGGTCCAGGCCCTCTTTGGCGATCTGTTCAAGGTGGCGCAGGAACCACGGATCGATGGCGGTGGCGGCGTGGACCTCATCGAGCGTCCAACCGTTCACGAATGCGGTTTGCAGCCAGAAAATGCGTTCGGCGTTGGGGATTTGGAGTTTGCGAGTGATCTCGTCTTTGGTGGGGGATTTCGCGTCCTTGTTGTCGAAGCCGAAGCCCCAGCGTCCGGTTTCGAGGGAGCGCAGGCATTTTTGCATGGACTCCTTGAACGTGCGGCCGATGGACATGGCCTCACCGACCGACTTCATCGAAGTGGTAAGTACGGGATTTGCAGTAGGAAACTTTTCGAAAGTGAAACGCGGGATTTTGGTGACCACGTAATCGATGGTCGGCTCGAAGGATGCGGGGGTTTCGCGGGTGATGTCGTTGGGGAGTTCATCAAGCGTGTAACCGACGGCGAGTTTCGCGGCGATTTTCGCGATGGGGAATCCGGTGGCTTTGGAAGCGAGTGCCGATGAGCGGGAGACGCGCGGGTTCATCTCGATGACGATCATGCGGCCGGTTTTCGGATCGGTGGCGAACTGGATGTTGGAGCCGCCGGTCTCGACGCCGATCTCGCGGATCACCGCGAACGAGGCATCACGCATGATCTGGTATTCGCGATCCGTCAGCGTCTGGATCGGCGCAACGGTGATGGAGTCTCCGGTGTGCACGCCCATGGGATCGAGGTTTTCGATGGAGCAGATGACCACGCAGTTGTCAGCGCGGTCGCGCATGACTTCCATTTCGAATTCCTTCCAACCCAAGAGGGATTCATCAATGAGGACCTCGGAGACGGGTGAGAGATCGAGGCCGCGGTGGACAATTTCCTCGAATTCATCTTTGTTGTAGGCGATGCCGCCGCCTTGGCCGCCGAGCGTGAAGGCAGGACGAACAATGAGAGGAAACGTTCCGATTTCAGCAGCGACTTCGCGGGCTTCTTCCATCGTGCGGGCGATGCCGGAACGCGGCATGTCGAGGCCGATTTTTTCCATCGCCTCCTTGAACAGGTGGCGGTCTTCGCCTTTGTCGATCGCTTCGGCATTTGCACCGATCATGCGCACGCCGTGTTTTTCCAAAGTGCCGGATTTGAAAAGCGACATCGAGGTATTCAGGGCGGTTTGGCCACCGAGAGTGGGGAGCAGCGCGTCGGGCTTCTCGCGGATGATAATTTTTTCAACCACTTCCGGAGTGATGGGCTCGATATACGTGCGGTGCGCGAACTCCGGATCCGTCATGATCGTGGCGGGGTTCGAATTCACCAGAATCACCTCATATCCTTCTTCCTTGAGAGCTTTACAGGCTTGGACTCCGGAGTAGTCGAATTCGCAGCCTTGGCCGATAACAATGGGGCCGGAGCCGATGACGAGAATTTTGCGGATCGAGGTGTCTTTGGGCATGTTGTGCGGGCGTGTGGGTTAAACTTTCAGGGGTGTGACAGGGGATCGCCAAATTGTAAAGGCGAGTTGCGTAAACATTTCCAGAAAATGGAAAAAAGATCGCTTCTGCCTAAGTCAGCTGAGCTCGTAGTTGTATTTGATGGATTTCCGCAGGGCGGCCATCACGTCAATCATTCCCCTGAACTCTTTGCCAGCATTTTTGCACTCGGGATTCTTGTCCAGGTTCAGACTTATGTAACTGCCGATATCCGCATACAGCAGGCGTATTTGGGTATCGATCGAGTTGAGCTGCGCCCGTCTGGAGGATATTTGCTGGTTGGCATCGCCGATCAGATGCGAGGACTCGGATATTTTTGTGCGGCTGGATGATTTGTGCTCGCTGACCGCTGTCTCGATTTCCTTGATTCTGGCGTTGGCCGCAGCGATTTCCTGCACGTTGTTTTGCCGTTCTTGTTTGAGAAGGTTGAACTCGTTGCGAATTTCGATCAACAGCGCCGTGGTCTTTTCAATTTCCGCCTGCTTGTCGCCTTCTTTGCCCAGGAAGTTTTTTTTGATTTTCAGTCTCCGGTAATTGCGCCGCATGTGGCGCGCCGAGGTGTTGATACGATCACGGGTTCTGCCCAACAGATCGATTTGGCTGAGCAACTGATTGCGTTGCGCAATGAGATCCTGAATGGACTTGTTGGTGCCTTCCCAGACTTCCGTTCGCTGTTCGTGGATTTGATCCAATTTTTCCTGAAAATGATCGATTTCTTTGGAAAGCCGATCCAGATCTTCCATGCATTTTCTCAGGTTCCAATACTCCATGGAGAGGGCTTCGATGTTCTCGGTCTTTTGCCAGATTGCCTCGCCAATGAGGATTTCCGCCTCTCTCAGCAAATTTGACTCGACCGCCATATGATTCAACCGAATAGGTTTGCGCGAGTAACCAAAACGACTCGCGATCCGCAAAAACAGGTATTTTGAAGGGGTCATGGCCGACTATTTTTTTAGGAGTATTTTGAGATGATCAATGACGGTGATATCATCCAGGGTGGTGATATTGCCGGAAATGGTGCCGATGGTGACGAGTTCCTTGAGCAGGCGGCGAATGATTTTGCCGGAGCGGGTTTTCGGGAGGCCCGGAGTGAAATAAACATCATCGGGTTTCGCGATCGCGCCAATGACGTGACCGACGTGGTTGCGCAGTTCGTTTTCCAGCTGCGCGGAAGTTTCATAGCCTGTTTTCAGAGTGACGAAAGCGGCGACCGCCTGCCCTTTGAGATCGTGCGGGCGACCGACAACAGCGGCTTCGGCGACGGCGGGGTGGGCGACGAGGGCCGATTCGATTTCAGCGGTTCCGAGGCGGTGGCCGGAGACGTTGAGCACGTCATCGAGGCGACCGATGATCCAGAAATTGCCTTTTTTATCACGACGTGCGCCGTCACCGGCGGTGTAAAGGCCGGGGTAATCCGAGAAGTAGGTTTTTTTGAAACGCGCTTTGTCGCCATAGATCGTTCGGGTCATGGAAGGCCATGGCTTGCGGATCACGAGGCGGCCATCCACGTTGGGCGGGCACTCGTTTCCGGCATCATCGAGGATGGCGGCATCGATCCCGAAGAACGGGCGCGTGGCGGTGCCCGGGATGCAAGCGGTTGCGCCGGGGATGGGTGAAATGAGAATCGCTCCGGTTTCGGTCTGCCACCAGGTATCGACGATGGGGCAGCGTCCGCCACCGATTTTTTCGTGATACCAGTGCCAGGCTTCGGGATTGATGGGTTCGCCGACCGAGCCGAGCAGGCGGAGGGAGGAGAGATCGTATTTTTCCGGGAATTCATCACCTGCCTTGATGAACGCGCGGATGGCCGTGGGAGCCGTGTAGAAAATGCTGACACGGTGCTGTTCGATCATTTTCCAGAAGCGACCGAAGTCCGGTTGGTTCGGGGCGCCTTCATACATGACCTGGGTGGCGCCATTGGCGAGCGGTCCGTAAACAATGTAGGAATGGCCAGTGATCCAGCCGACATCGGCGGTGCACCAATACACATCCTCATCGCGCATATCGAAGATGTATTTGCAGGTGGAGTAGGTGCCGGTGAGGTATCCGCCGGAGGTATGGAGAATCCCTTTCGGCTTACCGGTGGAGCCGGAGGTGTAGAGGATGAAAAGCGGGTGCTCGGAATCGAATCCTTTTGGCTCGTGTTTCGCGGATGCGCCCGCCATTTCCTCGTGCCACCACAAGTCGCGTTTTGGTTTCATCGAAATTTCGTTTCCGGTACGATTGACGACGAAAACGTTTTTTACCTTGGAATTGTTTTTCAGCGCTTCATCGACAGCGGGCTTGAGCGGGATGACCTTGCCCCTGCGCCATCCGCCGTCGGCCGTGATGATGGCGGTTGCGCCGGAGTCTTCGAGGCGATCGATGATGGCCTCGGAGGCGAATCCGCCGAAAACGACACTATGCACGGCACCGATACGGGCGCAGGCGAGCATGGCGACCGCGGCCTCCGGGATCATCGGCATGTAGATGAGTACGCGGTCCTTGGCTTTTACTCCGCGTTTGAGAAGCACGTTGGCGAACTGGCAAACCTCGCGATGGAGTTGGGCGTAAGTGATGGTGCGGGTATCGCCGGGCTCGCCTTCAAAAATGATGGCGGCTTTGTTGGCGCGCGGTCCCTTCGCGTGGCGATCCACGCAGTTTTCCGCGACATTGATTTTACCGCCGGTGAACCATTTCGCATCGGGGCATTTCCATTCGAGAACCTTGGTAAACGGCTTTTGCCAGTGCAGTTCCTTTGCCTCCGAGCCCCAGAATTTTTCCGGCTTTTCGATGGATGATTTGTAAAGCTTTTCGTATGCCGCCATGGATCCGATGCGCGCCTTCTTGGAGAACTCCGCCGAGGGCTTGTAAGTAGCGCTCAAAGCGGCGCTGTGATCGGAAGATTGCTTCTTGGTTGGTTTGGATTTTGCGGAACTCATGATGTGCAGTGCGGTCTGATCATAGAGAGCGGATTTCAGCTGGGCAATGCCAGATTGAAAGGACGCCTAATGCGATCCTAACTTTTACATGATAGCCACTTCCCAAGTTCATTTCAGAGGGGCGAGGAGGATTGCCAAGCTTATTTTTGTTTTTTCCAGCCTGAAAAGCCGGATTAAAAAGGCTCAAACCTCAGGCGCTGCGGAGTTTCGGAATCGAGGAGAGCAGGCGTTGCGTGTAATCGTCTTTGGGCGAGTGGAATACCTCTCCGGCCGGGCCGACCTCGACGATTTTCCCCTTGTGCATCACCGCGATGCGATCCGCAACGTAATGAACCACTCCGAGATCGTGGGAAATGAACACCATGGTCAGGCCGAGATTGCGTTGGAGGTCTTTGAGAAGATTGAGGATTTGGGATTGGATCGAGACATCCAGCGCGGAAACGGGCTCGTCCGCAATGATCAGCTTCGGCTCCGGCGCAAGCGCGCGCGCGATCGCAATCCGTTGGCGCTGGCCGCCGGAAAATTCATGCGGGTAGCGCTTCATCTGTGCCGCCTCAAGCCCTACCGTGGACATCAAATCGATGACTTTTTTCTCCAACTCCAAACCTTTCGTTTTTGGATGTCGCTGACGGACCGCTTCGGCGATGGTCGAAAAAACCGTCATGCGCGGATTGAGCGAGGCGTAGGGGTCTTGGAAGACCATTTGGAAATCAAGCCGGCGTCTGCGGATTTCCGAATGACCGAGCGCGGAGAGATTTTCGCCATCGAGGATGATGGATCCTGCGGTGGGTTTGATGAGTTGCATCAAAGTCCGGGACAGCGTCGATTTCCCGCAACCTGATTCACCCACCAAGCCCAAGATTTCACCTTTCTCGATTTCCAGAGAGACTCCATCGACCGCTTTGACGATTTCTTTTTTCGAAGACAGTAAACCTCCGCCGCTTTTCACGAAGTGCTTCTCAAGATTCCTGATTTCCAGATACGCCATGAATGGCAATGAAGCAGGAGCGGCACCCATCGGCAATGAAGTTCGTAAAGTCGTGAAATGCGGAGTTTTATGAAGGTTTTGCTTTCAACGCAAAGGCTCGAAGAACGCAAAGTTTCGCAAAGGGAAGATGATCTGAATGGGTAAGTACGGTTATCCTCGTTTTTTGGGTCGTGGATTTAATTGTTATATCAATAAAATCTTTGCGAACCTCTGCGATCTTTGCGCCTTTGCGTTGAAATTTTGTCTCAAAACTGAGAACTCATTTCACCTTGGTCTCGCCAAGCAGCATCTTGATTTCCTTGGCGTTGAGAACCGCCCAGCGACCGGTTTCCAGATCACCGAGCCAGAGATTTCCGATCCGCACGCGGAGCAGTTTGGTGACTTGGTAGCCCAGCGCCTCGAACATCACGCGAATCTGGCGCTTGGCGCCATGGTCCAGGACAACTTTGATCCGGCGCGCGGAAATCCGCTCGATGTGTTTGGCCTTGAGCTTGCCTTCCTCGGTGAAAACACCCGCGAGGAACTGATCAAGGTGTGCGTTTTCAAAGGCTTGGTTCGAGGTGACGAGGTATTCTTTTTCCACCGATTTCGATGGATGCATGAGCTGCTGGGAAAGATCGCCGTCGTTGGTAAGAATCAGCATGCCTTCGGAATCCGTATCAAGCCGCCCGACGTGATGGAGGGCGTGCAACGAGGCGGGCAGTAGGCTGTAAATCGTGTCGCGACCGAGTTCGTCGCTGCGGGTGCAGACATAGCCGCGAGGTTTGTGGAAGATGACGACGATTTCCTCTTTGGGGAAAACACGTTTGCCATCGACCCGGACACTGTCGGTTTCCGTAACCCGGGTGGCGAGCTTGATGCAAGGTGCGCCGTTCACATCGACCCGGCCGCTTGCAATCAATTCATCGCAGGCACGCCGCGAGCCAATCCCGCAGGAGGCAAGATATTTATTGAGACGGACTCCCTCTGACATGGCGTTATAATGTTTCCGCGAAATTCACACGGATGCTGGGAGCGGGCGGCAAATGACGAAGGATTAGCCCTCGTGCTTGGTCTTCGGAAGACCGATCGGGGATTTGCCCTGTTTCCACTCGCCGCGCTCTTTAAGAAGTTTCACGCGCTCGAAACGTTTGAGGACGGAGCGTTTGCCGCCGACGGTGGCGTTTGATTTGAGTGAGTTATGCTTGGACATCTTGAAGCGTGGTTGGACGGTTGGGGGGCGGAAGCTATGGCGCTTTTTCTCGGGTGGCAATGCGAAAATAGCGGAATTTTTTAAAAAATGATCCGTGGCGATTCAGGGTCATTTCTCCCGTAAAATGGATGGATCTCAGAAACTTTTTCCGCCAGCGCTGGGAAATAATGGAACAAAACCGAGGAATCGCCTTCATTTTTTACAACTCGGCCGGTTGTGCGGGGGCTCGACACCGCCGGCTGTATGCCCCAAAGCGTGCGATTTTCATGCATCCATTT
>JBIKNX010000054.1:0-13237 GCA_044358435.1 Luteolibacter sp. | reverse complement strand
AGCCTACCTCACTCTCACAGCACAAAACCAAATTACGAACACAACAAACCACCAAAAAACAGCAGCTTGAAATCACCCTCCAAATCCAACTTGAAAACTTTTACAGATAAAAAGTTGCGCCGCCACATGCCGAGCTTGGATGCCCCGCCCAATAAGCCACATCCCTTCGTTTATTTCATTTCAATTTTTAACGATTCATCGAGAGCCATCACCATCAGGGCGAGGAAATGGGTGGTGATTGAGGATAATGGTGAAACGGCCGTGGTTGAGGGTGATGGCGTGGTCGGGCAGCAGCCGAAGATCAACCCGGGTGAGCATTTTTCTTGCAATAGCTATCATGTCACCGCAGGAGCCGCGCGGGTCAACGGTGCGTTCTTTGCTGAAATGGCGGACGGCGAATGGATTTTCACAAGAATTCCGGAGTTCAGGCTGGAGCCGCCGAATTTCGCCTGAATTCAGAACTGGTCTGGAATCGAACGCCCGCTGGTTTGGTCTTTCGCACGCGTGCGTTTGAGGAAAAATCTAACAAAAACGAGCAAAAGACAAAAAAGAGGCTCCCCTTGTCGGAGAGCCTCTTGGGTTGAGATGGGATGATTAAGCTTTGATTTCCTCTTGGGATTCCACCGCGGTATTTTCCTGAGGGGAAAATTCTTCGGTAGGAACTTCAGAATTGGAATCTTCCACAGCCGTTTCGGTAAGTGGCTCGCTCGAGCCGGTGGTTCCGGAATGATCGATGAGATCAAGGACTTCTTCTTTTATGGGGTTGATGGGAGCCAGAGTCGGAAGACTTGTCTCGGAGGGGGTATCTCCACCTTCGGCTTTTTCCGCATCATCGTAATCCTTGGATTTGGCTCCGGACACGGTGATTTTGCGACCCATGAAGAATTGGTCATTGAGGACCTCGACAGTGCGCTTGGCTTCGTCGATATCCAGCATTTCAATGAAACCGTAGCCTTTGGAGCGATGGGTGCTGCGATTGTAAACAATCTCGACCCGGCGGACAGCCCCAACACCTTTGAAAAGCTCTTCCAGATCGCTTTCGGTGGTGTCGTAAGACAGGTTTCCAATATAAACGCGACGGTTCTCGACAGTTGCTGGATCGCCTCCACGTGGACGATTCGGGCTTTTGCCGCTACGTTCACGGCCTTGCTTCCGGTCTTCTGAGTTATCACGGGCGTCGCTGCTGCTGCCCTGATCCGTGCGTGCATCGCGGGTTTTGCTACGGCGCGGTTCACGGGTTTGCTTGGTCTCGGTGATACTTGGACGGCGCTCCGGGCGTGGTGGTCTGACGGGTTCTTTTTTACCCAAACCTATGATGTTGAGGAGTTTCTGCCACCAGCTGAGCTTGGCGGGAGTGGGCATGGCACGGCGTTGCTGCTGGGATTTGCCCGAGCTTTGGCGTCCAGAATGGCTGCTGCCACTGCTGGACTGACGCCCATCTTGGCTGCTACGGTTCGTGTTGTTGTTTTTACTACGGTTTTGGCCTCCGCGTGAGCGGCGACGACGGCTTGTTCCCTGATTTTGGGAGTTTTGTGTATCAGTTGACATGTTTTCGCATGGGTCAGTGTTTTACGGACGGCCCGGCGCGTCGGGTGGTTTGTATCCCCGGCATTGCAGGAACGGACCTGCGCGCAATCACCATAGCCATCGATCGCCAGCTTTTTGGTGCTGGAACAAGCCTCCGCAACTGTTGCGGAAGAGGTCTTGAAAGAATCGATTGCCGGCAATCTGCGCCGCCATCCGTAAGCAAGGAGGTCCCGGATTTCCTGGCAACTCCCTAAGATTCGAGTCCCATGAAGAAAAACGAATGATTGGAGAAAAAGGGTGCCGGATGCGGACATCGGAGATAAGGGGACTCCTGCTCGGGCGGCAAGGTAAGTGGGATTCCACTTTTGGCAAGGACATCTTTGATTGGGTTTTCCGGCTCTTGGTTCAAAAAGCGCAGCGCAGAGCCCTACGAAGAAACCGATACCGAGGAAATTCCAGCCGCCTAAAGCGCTGAAAACGGCTGTTTCAAATGCTCGTTTTGAAAGAGTAGGGCATAGTCGTCATACTGGACTTTTGATGCCGGAGGCCAGAAAATTCGTTGTTGGATGGAATCAACGATCCATTCCATGCAGGATTGGGCGGACTCGAGATCTTCTTGGGAAAACGAGCTCCATTCGACGAAACAGACTTCAGTATCGGTCGATCCGAGTTTGATATAGCATGGGATGGGGACGCCGTTGGAGTTTTCGCTCTCGGCAAGTGCGTAGAGGGGGAGTTGGAGGTTTTTCCAAAGAAACTTGGCAGTGGCCTTCCCATCCGCCGACTCGTGGATAGCTCGTGAGCTTTCGGAGATGTGTGGCGGGATCTGGGTATTTGCGGTGATTTTTTTGCGATGTTGGGATTCCGTTTTCTCGACCTTGCCGGTTTTGTAATCGATCACGCGTAGCTGACCCGTCTCCCGGTGGCGATCGATCCGATCAATCGTGCCGTTGATTTTGAGTCCCGCATAATCGAAAGAGATTTTGCGCTCCGCATCGATGATCTCCCAGCCTTCCAGGACGCTTTCGATTTGTCTGGATGTGAACCAAGCGAGACGTTGCCGGATCGAGTGAGCTTGGATACGTATGGCGAGTGGAGGATGATTTCCAAACTGGCCGAAAATCGTTCGGTGGAGCGAGTCCTCAAGATAGGAGAGGAGGGATTTGGGATCGGAGAGTTGTCTGGCATCCGTATCTTTTCCCCAAATTTCCAACACTTTGTGGGTGATGGAGCCGAAGTCACGATGATTCATTTCCCTGCGATCCGGTTCCGGTATTGAGGCACGCACGATATGTTTCAGATAGAAGCGGAACGGGCAGGTGAGGTAATCGCTGAACGCGGTGACGCTGAGTTTGTCCGGGATCTCGACTTTCGGTGTTTGCCAGATGAGATCGCGCGTCCAGTTGAGATTGGCTTCGGGAGGCTCGATTTCGCGGAAGAGGTTGGTGACGGTGGTGACAAGTTGGCTTTCAGAAACTTTCAGCAGCAGGCTTGAAGGCAGATAAGTTTCTCCGTTAGTGCCGTTTTTTCCGCAAAACAGATGTGTGGAGCCGTGATCTTCGCGCATTCGTATCATGGCGTGGAGGAGAAAAGCATCACGGGCTTGTCGATCTTTGAGAGCGTTGAGTTTGAGCGCTTCGCGGATTTTTTCGGAAAGCCATGGCTCACCGCCGGGTCGGGCGGGAATAAATGCCTCATTCATTCCGGTGATCAGCAGGTGTTTTCCCGGCTCATAGAGTAACTCCAACCAACCTTGAATATCGATGGTTCGATCCGCGGGCGGCTGCGCGGTGGGGCGCGGAATTTCAGAGATGACCATCTGTAACCAGAAGAGATGACTGCGTTTCAAAGATGTGAAAAGCGGACTGGCGGCTTCAATGAAATCGGTGATTCCGGACAAGGTGTCGGCTGAAGTTTCGGCATCGATTGCGATGAGATCCAGGTGCTGATGCATCGCCTGCGGAAAAGCTGTTTTGAGGAATGTTTCACGATGCGAGATCAGACTGGCGATGTCATCGCGTAGCATGCGGAGCTCGTCTCGAGCGGTGGAAGTCAGTCGATCAACGATCGCGTCAGGCTCGATTACGGGATGACGGTCCCGATATTGATTGAATGCCAGGAGGATATCGGCACGATTTCCGGTAATGAGGTTGGCGGATTCCGGAAAGGTAAGGAGTGCGGCGAGGTTCCGGCAGTTTGCGCGGGTGAGCCAGTTTTTCCATACCGACAACCAGCGTTGAAGCGGCGGCAGGGGTTGCTTGGAAGCCGGATGAAACGCGGGCCAACCCCGATGGGTGAGAAGATGCGCGAGTGCCGAGCCGGCTTCATCGTCCGCACTGCCGATTGCGATTTCCTGTGAAGATGCGCCGAGAGTTGAAATCGTGTTGAGGGCCGCTTGCGCTTGGTTGGCTGGATCCGCAACCAATGATGCGGTGACTGATTCGGGTAGGTTTCTATCCGTCCATGTGGACAGAGGAATACCGAGTTCGTCGAAATGAGTGGCTTCCGATTCGGGAGCCGGAATGAGAATGATGACCTCGCCCGTGAAATCTTTCAGTGCTTGAACGATGCAAGCCGGCATTTCGGTGATACCTGCAAGAACGATTTTTTTGAAAGTGGAGGGAAGTTGAAATCGGGTGCGCAACGCGTGGGAGCGGGATTGATAACCCCAGACAAATAATTTTTTCTCCATCAAGGATTCGAGCTGTGCGAGGTTTTCCCAGCGATCGCCTTCTGTTGTGCCCTTTAGGAATTTTGATGCGGAAAACAGATTGTGCAGGGACTCCTCAAGTGTCCCGCGTAGTGAGACGATTTCCTCCGCAAGTGCCGTTGCCCAATCCGATGAAAGCATTTCCAGATTCGGAGACGTGGGAAACAAGCCCGTGTAATTTTCCCAATCGCTTTGGCTGAGGTTTTCCAAGACATCCATCCAGGCAATCTTTTCCAACCAACGCGGTGCGATGTTGGAATCCTCCAAATGCAGCAACGCGCCGGGCGTGGTCACCGTTGGGGCAAGAAGCGCGCCCGCCTCCGCAGCGAGGTTTTCGCGGAGGATACGTCCGCTTTGGGATGTGGGGACGACCACCAAGCTCTCCGTGAGGGATTGCGGATCTTGAAGAAGATATCTGGTGAGACTACCGAGAAAAGGCACTGAGTAACCGAGGTAGATCCGCTGAAGCATGGACGAAGTTTAGGTAAATGCGGAAAAACAAAAAAGCTGAAAGTGGGAGATCAGGGGCGGTTTTGGTAAAACCGCCGCTAGCGAAATGGAACGTCAATAAAAGTGATCGGCGGGAAACAAAAGAAACTCGATCGCTAAACTTTTTCGGGTTGGGTTGGAGGCATGCCGTCCGCGAGATGAGGAGCGCCCACCATGCCGCCCCTTTCTGATACGAAAAAAGCGAGCACCTGTTGGGATGCTCGCTTTGAGATGATGTTCTGACTTTGAAGGTCAGGAAAAAAATCAACCGTTGGTGAGGTCGATCGTTTCGATTTCGGCGGAAGGTGCGCCGGTTGAGAAACGCCATCTGACCTTGTTGCGCTTGGAAGCGGTACGAAGTTTGCGCTGTTTGCGCTCAGTTGGGGTTTCGAAAGCGCGACGACGGCGCATTTCCTCAAGAATTCCCTCGGAATCAAGTTTGGTTTTGAGGCGTTTGAGGGCGCGATCCACGGGCTCTCCTTTTTTGACATTCACTCCACGCATGTGCTGATGTTTTTCGTTGGTTGTATCTTTAAAATCGTTCTTGGGGCGCGGTGTATGGGCTGGTTGCTCGGTTGAGTCAAGCAGGAAACACCGCCTGATGGTTATTCACCGAGGCCAAAGCGGACGAATCGGGTGACACTGAGAGTGTCGCCGAGTTCCTTGCTCTTTTGCTCGAGGAGTTGGGTGATGGTGACTTCGGGGTCTTTCACAAAGCCTTGCTCCAGGAAGCAGGATTCAGCATAGAATTTGCCGATTTGACCTTTGAGGATATTTTCGATCATATTCTCGGGTTTGCCTTGTTCGATGAGACGCACGCGGAAGATGTCTTTCTCGGCGTTGACGACGGACTCAGGGATGTCGTTACGGGAGAGGCCTTTCGGTGCGCAGGCGGCGATGTGAAGGGTGAGGTCCTTGATCAGTTCCTGGAAGGCAGGCTGAGAAGCTACGCCGGATTGGGTGGTGCCGACTTCAAGCAACACGCCGACTTTGCCGCCGAGGTGGATGTAGGAAGCGACCACGCCACCGGGTGCGGCGTCGAAACGGACGTATTTGCGGAACTGGAGGTTTTCACCGAGTTCCACGACCTTGGCCTTGACGAAGTCTTCGAGAGTGCTTTCTCCATGGGAGACGGCGAGGGCGGCTGCGTGGTCGGCGGCGTTTGAGCCGGCGAGTTTGTCAGCGATACCGGAGACGAAGTGTTGGAAGTTTTCGTTTTTGGAAACGAAGTCGGTTTCGCAGTTCACTTCGAGCAGGATGCCTGTCGATGCGGAGTCGTTGACGCGGGCGGTGATGATGCCTTCGTTGGCTTCGCGGTCGGCTTTGGCACCGGCTTTAGCGATGCCGCGCTCGCGGAGGAGTTTGATGGAAGCCTCGATATCGCCATTGGTCTCGGTGAGGACTTTTTTGCAGTCCATCATGCCGGCATTGGTTTTGTCGCGGAGTTCTTTAACGATTGATGCGGTGATCATGCTTGTTAGGAAATTTGGTATTCGAAATCAGTTCTTTTTGGCAGCGAGCATGCCATCAACCAAGTTTTGGAGAATGATGCGGATCGAGCGGATCGCGTCGTCGTTGCCGGGAATCGGGAAATCGACTTTGGCGGGATCCGCGTTGGTGTCGACGATGGCAACGATGGGGATATTGAGGCGTTGGGCTTCGGCAACGGCGATGGTCTCGCGGGCGGAGTCAACGATGACGATGGCGTCAGGTTTTTTCTCAAGGTTGCGGACACCGCGAAGGTTGCGGAGGAGTTTTTCACGCTCGCGACCGAGGGCGGCGAGTTCCTTTTTGGACATGGATTTGAACTCGGGTTGTTTCTCGATGTTTTCGAGGTAACGAAGGCGCTCAACGGATTTGCGAACGGTGGTCGCGTTGGTGAGCATGCCACCGAGCCAGCGGTGGTTGACGTAATGTTGGCCGGTTGCTTCCGCAGCTTCGCGGATGGCGTCTTGAGCCTGGCGTTTGCAGCCGACGAAAAGGATTTGTTTGTTTTTGCTGACGAGGTCGGCGAGGAAATCGGAAGCTTTGTCGAGCTGTTGGACGGTTTTCTCGAGGTTGATGATATAGATTCCGCCTTTGTCCTTCATCAGGAAGGGCTTCATGCGTGGATTCCACTTTTTCGTTTGGTGACCGTAGTGAACGCCAGCGTCCACCATTTCTGAGATGAGTTCGTTAATCATGATGTGTGTGAGAGTTGTCCCGTCTTGAATCAGAGCGAGCGATTTTGAAGACCTGCCACTTGGATTCCCTTGGGTCTTCGTTGTTGTGAGGTGGCTGAAGGGGCGCGGTTTTTGGGGGTTAATCCGGAGAAATGCAAGCATTTTTCCGGATTAAGTTAAACGTTATTAGTTATTGGATATTAAGTTAAGCTGAAGCTCTTTCCCTAATTACATTATTCTAATGTCTCTTACCTCCGGGTGCGGCGGCGTGCCGCTCCGCTGGTGCGGCTCGGAGATCCTTGGGAGGGGGTTTGACCACGGCGTCCGCCGCCTGAGTTTTGTTGGCCGCTGCGTCCGCCGCCGCCACCGCCTTGCTTGACTTTCGGGGGTTTGAAGCCGGTGCGGTGTTTTTCCTGGAGGTTTTCGCTGTGCCACTGATGGGATGTATCGCGCGGGATCTGGGTTTTGATGAGTTTCTCGATCTCGCGCAGGAAATCGATTTCGTCCTCGGCGCAAAAGGAGACGGCGAGGCCGTCGGCACCCGCGCGACCGGTGCGGCCGATGCGGTGAACGTAGGCCTCGGGTTCGTTCGGAAGATCGTAGTTGACGACCAAACCGATGTCTTTGACATCGACACCGCGTGCAGCCACATCGGTTGCGACGAGGACGGGAACGAGCCCTTGTTTGAATTTTGCGAGGGCTTTTTCCCGTTGGGCTTGGGATTTGTTGCCGTGAATGGCTTCGGCTTCGTAGCCAGCGGCCGTGAGGGCCATGGCGAGTTTGTTTGAGCCGTGTTTGGTGCGACCGAACACGATAGTGAGTTTGGCTTCGCTGGCTTGGCTCTGTTTTTCAAGAAGCTGCTGCAGGAGATACATTTTGTTTCCGCGATCCACGAAGCAGAGTTTTTGTTGGATGCGCTCTGCCGTGGTGACCTCAGGTGTGATGGTGACCCGGGCCGGGTCACGCAGGATTTTTTGTGCGAGGGAAACGATGTTCGGAGCGAGCGTGGCGGAGAAAAACAGGGATTGTTTTTTCTTCGGCAGGAGATCGACGATGCGATTCACATCGCGGAGGAAGCCCATGTCCAGCATGCGGTCCACTTCATCAAGGACGAAGAAATCGACGGCCGAGAGGTCGATATAGCCCTGATCGATGAGGTCAAGCAGCCGCCCGGGAGTGGCGACGAGAACATCGACGCCTGAGCGCATGGCGTTGACCTGAGGGCGTTGACCGACACCACCCCAGATGGTGGTGAGGCGGAAACGGATTTTTTCTCCGTAGGTGGAGAAGCTTTTTGCGACTTGGCCGGCGAGTTCACGAGTTGGTGCCAATACCAGGCAGCGGCATTGTTTGGTTCGAACCGGACGTGGATCGTTGTGGAGGGCATTGAGAATGGGCAATGCGAACGAGGCGGTTTTTCCGGTTCCGGTCTGGGCGCAACCCAGCAGGTCACGACCTTCGAGCAACAGCGGAATGGCTTGGGCTTGGACGGGTGAGGGATTGGAGTAGTTGAGTTCGTTGAGAACTTGTTTCAGGGGCGCGGCAAGAGCCATCGCTTCAAATGTGGTGGACATGTCTAATTATATATAGTGGCCGGCAGATACCGATTTCGGTGGCTGGCAGGGATCGATGAGATGGGAGTGAGCCTCTTGCAATCTCTCATCGAAGTAGACCGGAAAAAGCGCTGGCAAGAAACTTGCAAGCCGGAAAGCAATTGCTTTCCGCAGGTGGTGATAGTCGGATATTTCTGAATGGCAAAGCATTTCTGCGTCGCATCTGAAAAACAAAAAACCGCAAGGTTCGGACCTTGCGGTTTTATGAGACGGTTTTGAAACCGTTGAATCAGTATTGGTTCTGGTCTTGGGAGTTGCCGTAAACCGCGCCGGCACCCGCGCCGAGCGCGCCGCCGACTGCAGCACCTTCAAGCGCATTGCCAGACTGGTGACCGATGATGCCGCCAGCAACCGCTCCAAGGAGTCCACCGCCAAGGGCGCCGCGTTGTGTGTTCGGGCCAGTTGGAGCGGTGCAGTTACTAAGAGCCATGCTTGAGATTGCGGCGACAATTAACAGAGTTGGTATTTTCATGATTTGATTTGGTATGATGGAAAAAATAGACGCATGTGATATGAATTCAAGAAATTTGAACGAAGGGTTCGTCTCTTATTTTTTGTCTTCTGTGGCATATCCGACTTTTTGGCGGATGGATTTATTCATTTATTTTTGATGATTTCTCCAAAGCCAGACCCTGCGAATCAGACGGTCGCCACTTCAGGTGAGCAGGAAGCGAGGACAGGGGAGAGAGGAGAGAGACCGAGTTTTGTGAGGAGAGCCTGATCTTTTTTGACCGAGGGGTTTTCAGCTGTGAGAAGTTTGTCTCCGTAAAAGATCGAGTTGGCACCTGCGAAGAAGCAGAGCGCCTGCGCTTCATCGGAAAGGCGGGTGCGGCCTGCCGAAAGGCGAACTTTTGCTTTTGGCACGGAAATCCGAGTGAGTGCGATCATACGGACAATGTCGAAGGTATCAACCTGCGGGTTTTCCGCCAGCGGTGTGCCGGGCATGGGCATCAGGGAGTTGATAGGCACGGATTCGGGTTGAGGATCGAAATTTGAGATGATTTCAAGCATGCGGAGACGGTCGGTGATGGTTTCACCTAGGCCCAGAATGCCGCCGCAGCAAACCGACATGCCCGCATCCTGGACGTTTTTTATGGTGCGGAGCCGGTCTTCGTAAGTGTGCGAAGTGACAATATTCGGGTAATGCTCGGGAGAGGTATCGAGGTTGTGGTTATAAGCGGTGACACCGGCTTGTTTGAGTTGTTTGGCTTCCTCCGGACCGAGTTCGCCGAGGGTAACACAGACTTCCATGCCGAGTTTGGAAACGTCCTGGATAATGTCCAACACCTGATCGAAGCGCTGTGTCCCGCCACGAACTCCGCGCCATGCCGCACCCATGCAGAAGCGGGTAGAACCGGAATCTGCGGCGACTTTCGCACGTTCCAATATGTCGCACTTCGACATGAGGCGTTCGCTCTCCACGCCGGATTTGTAGCGAGCGGATTGGGCACAGTATGAACAATCCTCCGAGCAGCCACCGGTCTTGATGGAAAGAAGCGTACAAAGCTGAACCTCGGGTTTGTTCCAGTTGGCCTGATGCACATCTCTGGATTTCTGGATCAGTTCAAAAAAAGGAAGGGCGTGAAGGTCTTGAAGTTCTTTGAGAGTCATGGTGAGGAGTGGAAGATGTTTTCGAGTGGCTTAGAGGTGGCGTGGGTTCAAGGGATTTCATTGAGTCCAGCCATCATAGCCTGTTGGCATGAAGCCTTGACCGACCATGGTATAGAGGGTTTTGCCTTTTGATCCGATAAGTGGGATTCCCAATTTTTTTTTCCAAGCCGAAGACATGGAGGCGCCGGTGTGGCAGCCCCATGATTTGCAAATGGCATTTTTGGCGAAGATGGATGTTTTGAGTTTTGGAATATCGTTCTCATGAAGCCATGCGGTGGATACGGCCATGATGTCGTTGCCGTAATCAAACATGAATGAAAATTGGTTGGAATGACCGAAGTAATCGTAAGTTTCAACGGACTTCCGTGGCCGAGCGTTGATTTTTGAAATATAATCGGAGGATGAGCCAAACCAGATCAGGGTCGCGTTCCGCTTGGCGGCTTGCTCGGCGATCCATGTGGTGTAGGGCTTTTGGTCTTCGAGTCCACGGGCTTCGTAACCCGGTTTGTAAACCAGCCAGACGAGTGCCGCTTCTTTCCCGTAAGTCTGGCGGATTTCTGACATGCGGAGTGTGGAGGCGCGCACGAAATTCGCCCACCAGCGATCATGGCGATCATCTTCTGTTCGGTAATCCTCCCAAACGCGAAGGGCGGGGCCGCCGCAAACGATCACGTGCTCCGCACGGGCAAACGGTGAGAAAAGCAAAATGGACAGGAACAAGGCTTTCTTCACGTGGGGCATGGTGGGGTTGTAAACCTGGTGGAGACTTGGGGTCAATCGGTATCGCAAAAGCCGCGAGTCGTTGTCGGTTCAGCGCGCGCGCTCGAACCGCAGGATCTTTTCTCCTTCGCGGTAGTAACTGAGGCGGTCACGGGCCTGAACTTCCAGGTAGGCCTGGTCTTCGCGGAGGGCATGGAGCTCGATTTCCCGGTGCTCTTTGATGTCCAAAGCTTTTTGTTCCCGTTCCTGAACGCTGCGGAGCTTGGCTTGAAGTTTGTCGCTTTCGCGCTTTGAGGGGTAGGCGGACGCCACGATCAGCAGGCCGAAGGATATGGCCGCAAAAAAATACAGCAGCCGATTTGTGCCCTTGATAAAGCGCACTCTCGACTCCAATCGTGCAAGTTTTTGGGGTGTGAACTTGGTCTTTGCCATTTCCGAAGTGTTCATGTTTGAACGCGATTCGAGGTTGATTGTCAAGCAAGGTTAAGTTTCCGCGTGTGAGCTTAGGGATTGCATGGAGGAAAACTTGCGCCTAGCGTCTGCGCCCCGGTGTGGCCGGTGGAACTAGAAACAATGAAATTACCTCATGTGGCGATTGTCGGGGCGACGGGTGCCGTCGGCGTGGAAATGCTTCTTTGTCTGGAGCAAAGGAATTTTGAATTGAGTGATCTGACGCTTCTGGCATCGGCACGATCCGCAGGAAAGACGGCGATTTTTCGAGGCAAGGAAATTGTGATCCAGGAGCTCACGCATGAATCATTTCGAGGAATTGACATCGCATTATTCAGTGCGGGAGGAGATATTTCCAAGGAATTCGCACCCTCGGCAGCCGCTGCGGGCGCGGTGGTGATCGATAATTCATCGGCTTTCCGGATGGATGAGGGTGTTCCGTTGGTTGTTCCTGAGATCAACCCTGAGGCAGCGAAAAACCGACCGAAAGGCATCATCGCCAATCCGAATTGCACAACCATCATCTCGTTGATGGCTCTTGCGCCGTTGCATGAGCGGTTTGGTTTGGAGAGTGTGATCGCATCAAGTTATCAAGCGGTTTCGGGATCAGGCGCGCAGGGGATCATTGAATTGGAGGAGCAGGTGAAAGCGATAGCAAACGGTGAGTCATTCACGCCGAAAGTTTACCCGCGACAGATCGCGTTCAATGTCATTCCGCAGGTGGATGTTTTTACCGAAAACGGTTACACCAAGGAGGAAATGAAAATGGCTTATGAGGGGCGTAAAATTCTGGATCATCCGGATTTGAAAGTTTCATGTACCTGCGTGCGCGTGCCGGTATATCGCTCACATTCGGTTTCGATCACCGCGAAGTTTTCCAAAGAGCCAAGTCTGGAAGCGGCGAGAAACGCCTTTGCCGGCAGGCCGGGCATCCAGGTGAAGGACGATCCTTCTCAAAAACTTTTCCCAGTTCCCTTGGATACGACCGGCAAGGATGATTGTTTGGTTGGCCGTATCCGCAAGAATTTGGTGTTGGAAAACGCACTGGACTTGTGGGTGGTTGGCGATCAGGTGCGCAAGGGTGCGGCGCTTAACGCGGTGCAGATCGCGGAAATTCTGTGAACTTCGATTCATGAACGGCAATTTTGAGGATTATCTGAAAACCCTGGTGTCCCGTGTGGACACCGCTTTGGATGATTGGCTGCCGTATCCGGGTGAAGCTCCCGGTTCGATTCATGAGGCGATGCGTTACACGGTTTTCGCCGGCGGCAAGCGCCTGCGTCCGGTGCTATGCATCGCGGCGGCGGAGGCCTGTGGCGGAAATGCGACATCTGCTCTCAGGGCGGCTTGCGCGGTGGAACTGATGCATACCTATTCGTTGGTGCATGATGATCTGCCCTGTATGGACGATGATGATTTGCGCCGTGGCCGACCGACTTGTCACAAGGTTTACGGTGAGGGCATGGCAGTGTTATGTGGAGACGCTTTGTTAACGGAATCTTTTGCGTTTCTGGCCAAGTCAGCGCCGGGTGAACGCCATACGGTTGGTGACATGATTTCGGAGTTGGCCTTGGCCGGGGGGAGTCGGAAATTGATCGGAGGTCAGGTGCTCGACCTTGAGGGAGAAGGTTGCCAACTTGACAAGCAACAACTGCTCGCGATTCATGAGGCGAAGACCGCCGCCCTGTTGGCCACTTCATTGCGTTTGGGTGGAATGACGGCAAATGCGAGTCCCGCGCAATTGGAGGCTCTGAGTGATTTCGGCAAGTGCCTCGGATTGGCATTTCAAGTGATTGACGATATTCTGGATGTGACCCAGACCACCAAGTGTCTGGGTAAAACCGCAGGGAAGGACGTGGCGGCGAACAAGTCGACCTATCCCTCCGTGTGGGGTTTGGATGAATCCCGCAAAGAAGCGGAGCGTTTGACCCGGGTTGCATTGGATGCGCTCGAAA
>JBIKNX010000235.1:0-3939 GCA_044358435.1 Luteolibacter sp. | reverse complement strand
CTTCTCCGACGGTAAAGGCTCATTCTCGAATCGGTCTGTTGTGGACAACTTTCAAGAACTTCTCGCAGCTACACAGCGCTCGGATGCCAGTTCAACCCACAGATTTTGCGGAAGAGGCCTAAATTTTACATCATTCCGTGTATTCTGCGCATTCCGTGGTTAAAATTTCCTAATGCCCGTTCATTCGCGGTTGATCTTTCCGAAATTGATCGCGCTATTGTTCTGGGAAAGTTTTCGAGAATCATCAGAATCCCGCCATGTTCAGTTCCAAACAGCTCTCAGCGGATCAAATCATCACGATCAAAACATGGGCGGCGGAGGGGGCGCAGCTGCCTGAAATCCAGGAACGTATTCGCGCTGAGATGAATCATGCGGTGACTTATATGGACACGCGATTTCTCATTCTTGATCTCGGCATCGAACTGCACGTGGAGAAAGAGCCCGAGCCAATCCCTGAAGCGAAACCATCCGCATCTCCCGCCGAAGGAGCCACGCATGCGACGATGGATTCGATTCCAGTTCCCGGGAGTTTGGTCAGCGGGAAAGTGACATTCAGCGATGGCGAGACGGGGGTGTGGACGCTCGATCAGACGGGTCGCCCGACCTTGGATTTCAAAACCGTCGGATATCAACCCTCGCGCGAGGACATCATGGAGTTTCAAGTCCAGTTGCGAGCGTTGATCGAGCAGTCGGGACTTTGAAATGGAAAAGCCGCCGAGTGGTTAGTTCGACGGCTTTCAAATCCTATCGGATCACGCCACTGTCAGGCAAGACCCCCCAAGGGCTTGGGCAGAGGCTTTTCCTTCTTGCCAAGAGCGCGGCGCATTTTGGTCAGAGCCGAGTTTTGGAGCTGGCGAATACGCTCGCGGGTCACGCCGAACTCGCGGCCGACTTCTTCCAAGGTCAGCGGCTTTTTGCCATTCAAACCGAAACGCTCATCAATGATGCGGCGCTCACGCTCATCGAGCAGCGAGAGAAGCCCGTCAATTTCACCATGCATGTTCTTGTCGGAAAGCATGTCGAAAGGATTTTCCGCACGCTCATCGCTGATGACCTCTCCGAATTCGGTGGCTTCTCCTTCATTGATCGGCGCATCGAGTGATGTCGGACGCTGGGATGCCTGCCTCAGGATCGCAAGCTTGCGACGCGGCAAGCCCACTTCATCCGCCAGTTCCTCATCCGTTGGCTCGCGACCCAGGGCTTCCGAGAGAAGCGATGAAATGCGGCGCATTTTCGCAATTTTGTCCACCATGTGAACAGGCAGGCGGATGGTTTTCGACTGATTTGCCAGAGCGCGTTTGATGGATTGTTTGATCCACCATGCGGCGTAGGTCGAGAGCTTGCCGCCCTTTTCAGGATCGAAACGCTCAACCGCCTTCATCAGTCCGATGTTTCCTTCGGAAATGAGATCCGTGACGGGAAGACCGTAATTGGAATAATCTTGGGCGATCTTCACCACCAAACGCAAGTTCGCGCGAATCATGTGCGCACGGGCATCGGGATCACCCTCTTTGATACGCTCGGCAAGCTGGATTTCTTCTTCAACCGTGAGCAAAGGGGTCTTTGATATCTCCCGAAGGTAGATCTTTAAGCTAGAGTCGGATTCGTAGGACATAAGAGAAGGAGGCTAATTTTTGGATTCCACTCTTAAGAGCGTCACCACCGCCTTTTTATTCCGGATTTTACGGAATAATCTCTAAAAAAGGTCCAAACGAATGCTTTGTGATCAAATAACGCCCTGCTCGCGCAAGATATCGTCAACTTCGTCATGCGAGGGAGAACCAATCCCGATATCGCGGATTTTTTGGATTTTACGGTTCACTCCGAATTTGCTCTTGGGTCCGGTGATCAGTCCTGCCACACCATCGACAACAAAAGGCACAAAAGCCAGAATTCCAAGAACCCCGAGGCTGATGCCTATGCCGCGCCTTGCATTGCTGTGCATCATATCGCCCACTAAAAGGCCTGCTGCGGCTCCGAGAATCACGGGGGCGGCCAAGGTGCTACCTTCTACCCATACCGGCGTGGCGTCCATATGCTGATCTGACATGGGGTCAACCTACCTATTCCAATCGATTTCGACAACTCAAGAAAATGATTCTCACGGAAAAGATATTGTGACTTCCCGAAAACCCAAGATGGGTTACCATCCCAAGCGCATGCCAACTCCCGAAAACACTTATGCCCTGATCCTCGCCGGAGGCTCCGGAACCCGCTTCTGGCCCCTCAGCCGTAACGACAAACCCAAGCAGCTCCTCGATCTTTTTGGAAATGGAACCCTTCTGGAAGCGACAATCAACCGGCTTGCCGGTCTGGTTCCTGTTGAAAACATTCTGATCCTGACCAACTCCCTACAGGTCGAATCCGTTCGCAAAATCGCCTCCATGCTTCCGGCTGAAAACATTTTCGCAGAGCCGGCGAAGCGGGATACCGCGCCCGCCGTCGCCCTTGGCATCGGGCTGGTTTCGGCACGCAATCCGGATGCGATCATGATGGTTTTGCCATCGGACCAACTGATCAAAGATCATCATGCTTACCAATCGGTCATGAGGGACGCGCTCGCTTGCGCGGAACATTCCGATGGATTGGTCACGATCGGAATCAAGCCAACTTGGCCCTGCCCGTCCTATGGATATATCGAACGCGGTGAGCGCGCATCGATTCCCGGTATGGATTTCCAACATCCCCCGGTTGAGGTGAAACGCTTTCGCGAGAAACCCAATCCTGAACTCGCCGAGGAATTCCTCAGCACCGGAGGCTTTTCATGGAATGCCGGAATGTTTGTCTGGTCGCTTCCGACCGTAATCAGGCAACTCGCAGCCCACGCTCCGGAGCTGGCGGAATTCATTTCAGAATTGAGAGGTTCCGGTGATCTTTCCGCAACCATCGAAGCGCAATTCCCGAAACTCACGGCTGTATCAATCGACTACGCCCTGATGGAAACTGCGGATCGCGTGCTCAACATTGAGGCCACTTTTGATTGGGACGATGTCGGCTCATGGGTCTCAATCGCGAAATACCTTCACGAAGAGGGCGACAACAACCGCACCAATCGGAACATTTCTCAAATCGATTCCGAAAACAACATCGTCTTTGACGCAACGGATGGATCCCACATCGCCCTGTTGGGAGTCGATGATCTCATCGTCGTTAAAACCCAGGACGCGCTGCTGATTGCGAATCGTCACCAGGCGGATGCGATCAAAAAATTATCCGATCTTCTTCCAAAAAACCTGCTGTGATTTGACGGAACGATTTCAGGAAATCATTCCGATCACTCTCATCAGGGTGTAAATGAACACCGAGACCAGGCATAACAGGAAAATTTTAATCGAAAGCTCAATGGAAGAACGTGTCATGTCGGCGTTGAGGTAACGCTTCTTTCGCCTTCAGCCAAGAACAATCCATCAACCCATCATGAAAAGCCGGCATCTTGTTTTCAGCCAATTCGGTGCGCCCCGCGCGGTGTTGAGGCCAGAGGCATTTACGCTGCCGCCCCTGAAAAGCGGTGAGGTCTTGCTTGAAATACTGGCCTCTCCCATCAACCCCGCCGATCTGAATTTCATTGAGGGAACCTACGGAGTGAAGCCCGAACTTCCCGCCACTCCCGGCATGGAGTGCGTTGCTAAGGTTGTTGAAAGCCGGTCCAAGCTCTTTTCTCCCGGCGATTCGGTCATGCCGATTTCCAGAATCGGTGGCTGGGCGGATCACTCGGTGACCCACGGGCAAAACCTCATTCGACTGCCAAGCGGAATCGATCCACTCCAAGCCGCCATGCTGAAAGTCAATCCGGCAACGGCCTTTCTTCTGCTGACCCATTTCGAGTCACTGCAGGCCGGAGATTGGGTCGCACTGAATGCCGCAAACTCTGGGGTCGGCCAGAGCACCATTCAGCTCGCCAAGCACTTGGGAATCCGCACGCTTTGCTTTTTGAGAAAT
>JBIKNX010000053.1:0-13438 GCA_044358435.1 Luteolibacter sp. | reverse complement strand
CTTGCAATGACGACCAAGCGATTCCGCTGCCATTGATCCCATATTGGTTCTGCGTCCACTCTCCTTCCAACCGCATGATCGCGTTGATGTCGAGTTTTTCGGTCTCGGTGTAGAGGGGTGTGTTCGACCAGACTTTGAGATTGATCGAACCGGTGGCATCCACAAAAACGAGATCGAAAAAAGGTTTGCCGTCTTTGGTCGTTTTGACGGCACGCGATTGCAATTGTGCCTTGATGGAAGCGATCAGGGGCACATCGCCAGCCTGTTCCTTCAAACTCGAAATGGAAATGTCACTCATGCGCCGAGGCTGCCATATCATCTCATGCTGTCACGCGGCTTTTACCGAACAGCTCCCGAATTCTCTGCAAATCCACTGCGGATGTCTTGGCAACAAACCCGCGGGCGTGTGCGAAATGCACATCGGGTTCGGCCTCGATCCGGGTAAAATCCAATCCCGAATAATCGTTGTAACGGGATAGGGCAAACCCCGTTCCACGCCGATCAGGATAGACCATCCCGACCACTTGTCGGTCTTCAGACAAGCCGGAGGCATAACGCGCCAAGCCTGCCGAAGCATCCTCGGAAATATTTGCTGAGCGCGGCAAAAACAAGACGCGGAAACTTGTTTCACCCTCGCCGATTTCCCAAATCTCACTGATTCGCGCGATCTCGTTGAGCTTTTCACGCAATGATTTCAGGTAACCGATCAGATCCGAACCGATCCAACGCATCACTTCCCACATGGGCTCACCCGCGCGGATTTCCGACATCCCCGCGAATCTGCGAAGCAGGGTCAGATCCACGGTTGAATTGAGTTTGGCGAGCAACTCCCGCTCAACGCCCAACCATGCCGCCGTTTCCTGCGGCCCTCGGGTATCAAACCACTCCGCCACTTCCAGCCAGTCGCAGTATTGCCGCGCGTCGTCATAGAGGCCCATATCCATCAGGACCAAACTCAGCGAACAGGTCGGAGGGTGATCCCTGGGAAATTGGTGGTGATCGAAATTTCCCGATTCCGGCTCATGCAGCCCTCCCACATCCACCACCGCCACAAGCGGATTACCGAGATCCTGAGGGGTCGGCTCACGACGTGATATCGGAGCATCGTTCGCTGCGACAAGGAGACAGCACGCAAGAAACTCGTCTTTGTGCGCACTGCCGGGATGGGTAAGTATTTCTGAGAATTTGTTCATTTCCAATCGAGAGACAAGGCAGCTGTTCGGGCCGCCATGCAAGGCGAATTCCGGATTCGCCCGAAATCGTTTTCATAAAGTTGACAGGAAGAGGCCTGAAAAAGACATCCAACCATGCCGCCATCAATCAAATTCCGGGGGTTTGTGGCGCGTGAAATATCCATCTCCGAGATACATGTCTCCCGCATAATCCTTCAGGGGTCCCGCATCCGGTGGCAATGGAATATTTGCAAATGCGGCGTCCTCGGCTTGCGAGTAGGCGATCGAGACCGGGGTGCCCACTGAAATGAGACGGAAAAACTTTGGCGAGAGGTTTTCGTGCATGCGAATGCATCCGTGGGTGCAGGGCGTATGTTTCACCCATCCGGTGTGAAAGCCGTATGCCGGCTTGAACTCGGACCAATAGGGCATCGGCGTTCCTTTGAATTTCCAACCCGATGGCACATTGCCTATTTTCGTCTGGCGGACCGCCTGCCCGTTCGTTGCGTAACCGTGAGAGTTGGCACGTTGTTTGGCTGTCTTGGCGGTAATGCGAAAAGTTCCTGTTGGTGTCGGCGTGCCGGGCGCACCGACCGAAACCGGCATCACCATGAGCATTTCATTTCCCTCCATCACGTAAACACGCTGCTTTGAAAGCGATACCTTCACCTTCACCGCGGATGGATTATTGGGCAGTTTCGCAGGCCGATCATAGGCGTGGTATGATGCGAGACCTCCTGATTTCCGCATGGCACAGGATGAAAAACCCATTATCAGCGCCAATCCGCCCAATCCAATTGAAATCAATCGTTGTTTCATACTGAAGAATATTTGAAATCCTACCGAACAAAGACAACCTTTTTTATCCTGAGATGCGTTCAACGTTGCCGCTCCCACTCGTCAACCCGGCCATCGACAAACCAGACCGATGCGCTGACATAGGGAATGTAGGTCACCTCGGGACCAAAGCCCGCATTGTATCCCGAATATCCATAACGACCGTATCCTCCCGAGGTATAGCCGCCAAAAAAATGATGATGGGTGACGGCCTGGCGTCCCTCGTAATTCCAGCGCTCGGAGAATTTACCATTGCGCAATCCCTCGATACGTGCGGCCGGACTTCCCCACGCCAGCAAGACCGCCTCTTTGCTCATACCCCTCGCGATTTCACCCCTTGCGACCGCTTCCTTGTGCTTTTCGCTGAGCTTGGCGTAATCCTGAGGATGCTTCCGAATACGGGTCTCGGGCGTCGATGGAGCGCATGACGGGACAATTACCATGAACAACCCGAGACATGAAATGGCGATCAATTTTTTCATGATCCAAAATTGCCACTGTATCGGACTCTTTGCAACCGGCTTTAAGAGGAGAAAAACGGACCCTGTTTTTTCAAACGGAAAAAAATCAAGAAACTTCAAACACGTACTTGCCAATTCCGAAAGTGTCCGTCCAATCTTTGGCAAGACACATCCAACGAACTCCCATCACTCATGTCCGAACTGCTAGAAAAAGCCGAATTGCAAGCCTCGCTCAAAAAATGCCCTGAATGGGAAACTGAAAAAAATTCCATCACCCGCTCTTTTGAGTTTGAAGAATTCATGGATGGAATTGATTTCGTAAACAACGTCGGTGAGATCGCGGAAGAGGCCCAGCACTACCCGGACATCACGATCAAGCACACCAAGGTGACGCTCAAACTCACCACGCATGATGTTGGCGGCGTGACCGATCTGGATATCGAACTTGCTCAACGCGTCGACAATCTCGTCGACTGATCGGACCCCCTAAAAGCATCATGCCCCGATGCCGCGGATGGCCACGCGCAGTCACCCAAAATAAGAAAACCGGGAGCAACTCCCGGTTTTTTCGTGATCGGTTGATGATCAAATCCCTTTGTAACGCACCCGCATGCCGTCTTTTCCAATCGGCCTGTCGTCCACCGGACGTTGTTTCGGAATATTCATCGAAACTTTAGCAGGTCGGTCCGCCGGATGATCGTTCCTGCGCTCTTCGGCCTCGTTTGCTTTCAACTCGCGGCCATCGATTTTCATTCCATCCAACAACCGAATCGCCTTTTCTCCCGACTCCGTGCTATCCATCGTGATGAAAGCGAAACCGCGCGGGTTTCCGGTACTGAAATCCATGGGTCGGCGAAATTCGATGATGGTTCCGATTTCCGCAAGTAATTCGGCGAGTTTTTGCTCAGTGGTGTCGTAAGATAGATTTCCGATAAATAATTTCATGGTGTGATGGCGTTACAGGAAAGATCCGACCCGCAGGCACGGTTTCTCCACCAAGAACGACTTCATTATCAACCCGCACAGTAAACCACCGCACCCGCCTTCCGGGGCTCTTCTCTGATGCAGTCTAGCACGGAAATGTCGCACACCAAGCCCGCTTGTGAGAATTTTTAAGTGGCGTAAGATCAAACCCCGCCACGTTGCTTCAGGTTTTCTGCCTTTTGCTCATGGCACTCAGCCTCCGGGTCAACGCCAGAACCGCCGGATGGGTGAAACGTCGCTCGGATGTAATCGCGTAAAAATGCGTTTCCACCTCCTTCGTCCGGCCGATCGGGACGAATCCGTATCTCTCGAACGCCTCGGAGGCGACAACCGTCGGCACCGCAATGAAGGCATGGCCGCTTGTCGCCACAATTTTTGTTAGCGCCGCGTCCTCGAATTCCGCGACCAACTTCGGTTCCACACCCGTGTTACGGAACCACTTTTCCAGATCTCTTCTCAGGTTGCAATTCTGGGTCGGCAGCAAGGCGGACGCTCCGTCGAGATTGCGAGGGAAACGACCTTTGAGTTTTTTCGCGAATTCCGGCATCGCGCAAAACGTGATCGTGGATGAACCCAACAGATGGTTGAACACCTTTCCCGCCATCGCGGGTGAGGCAGGCTCGTCTGCCAACACCACATCCAAACGGTGGGTGCTGAGCTGGGATACGATATCCGCCAGTTTTCCCTCGTGACAGGTGAGCTGCACGGGAGGCTCGTGCTCCAGCACCGGGCGCAGGATATCGTAACTCATCAGTTTCGGGAACGAATCCACGATGCCCACATGAAGATGAAGGCGGCGGCTCGCCGGAGCCGCTTTCGTGGCCCGTAGAATCTCCTCGCCGAGAGTGAAAATCTCTTCGGCATGACTGTAAATCAGCTCGCCGAACTCGGTGAGAACCAACGAGCGCCCGCTGGTGCGGAAAAGCATCTCTCCTAGGCTCGCCTCCAACAGCTTGATCTGGGTGCACATCGAAGGCTGCGAGACCCTGAGTTTCTCTGATGCTTTCCTAAGGCTGCCTTCCTTCGCAACCGTCCAGAAATATCGGAGATGATGGTAATTGAGATGATCACTGTGGTTTGACTGTTCCATTTTATGGAATGTTTAATGTTATTTTGAGTATTATACAAACCTTTTTTCCCTGCTTTATCTATGTGCAACCAATCAACCCGACATGAAATTCATTTTTAATCATCACAACCACTATCCCTCCAAATCCATTCTGGACATGATCGAAACCAAAATGCATGCCCTGCTGCCCGATCTCAAAATCGATGAAGCGCGCGTCAGTCTGGATCGCAGCCTTACCGAAAGCCCGCCCTACAGCGCGTCCTTCCATCTCGTGACTCCGGGTCCGGATGTGAGTGTCTCGTCCTCGGACCACACCTTGCGTGCCGCGGTTCTCAAGGCCTTCAAGCTGATCGATCAGAAGATCGAGCAACGCCAGATCAAGCGAGCGAAACGCCGTGAGGCCGCTCCTGCCATCGAACTCACCCGCCGCCGTCCAAGCGGCTCGCCCCGCATTAAATAATCCGGTCTCACAACCACTCCTGAAACAAGATCAAATGACCCTCCTGTCCCTACTCGCCACCACCGCCGATCCCGCAAGCATGAAAATGTGGGCATACATCGGATTCATCGCGCTTGTGATGTTGTTCCTCGCCCTAGATCTCGGTGTGTTCCACCGGGACGCCCACGAAGTCACCATGAAGGAGTCCATCACCTGGTCCTGCATCTGGCTGGCCTGCGGACTGTCTTTCACCGGTTTCATCTATTGCGCCTATCAATACAGCTGGTTGGGACTGGGACTCGAAACACCTGTCTACGCCTCGGGCGCAATCACACTGGGAGAAGTCACGGGAGCCACGGCGGCGATCCAATATCTAACAGGATATATCGTCGAAAAATCGCTTGCGATGGATAACATTTTTGTCATCGCGATGATCTTCGGTTACTTCGCGATCCCCGCGAAATACCAGCATCGCGTGCTCTTCTGGGGAATCATCGGCGCGCTTATTATGCGCGGAGCCATGATCTATCTCGGTGCGGAGCTGATCATCAACTACACTTGGATCCTTATCATTTTCAGTTTCTTCCTGATTCTCACCGCACTGAAGATGGCATTGATCAAAAGCCACAGTGACCCCGGAAAAAATCCGGTTGTCAAACTCGCCAAGCGATTTTTCCGGACGGTGGATTTCTACGATGGACAGAAATTTTTCACCCGTCGCACGGTGGCGCCCACCTCCGTCATCGATCCGGTCACCGGCAAGAGCACATACGCCCCTGCCGAACCGGGAACCTTATCCGCACGTTGGGCCATCACCCCGCTGTTCCTAGCGCTCATCATGGTGGAAATCACGGATCTCGTATTCGCGGTCGATTCGATTCCCGCGATCTTCGCGATCACACCTGATCCTTTCATCGTGTTCACCAGCAACATCTTCGCGATCCTCGGACTGCGCGCCCTGTATTTCTGCCTGGCCGCGCTGATTGCGAAATTCCGTTTTCTCAAGCCTGCCTTGATTCTGATTCTAGCCTTCATCGGTTTCAAGCTGCTGTTGCTCGCCGCGCCTCCGTATTTCAACGATTTTGGATTCACTGCCAATGAATGGGAAAGCATCAAAGTCGATCCTCTCCTCTCATTGCTCATCGTTCTCGGCACGCTCGCCCTAGCGACGGTGATGTCCATCCTCATCCCTGAAAAAGAAGAAGCTGAAAACTTATGATCACCACAGAAACCACACCGATGAAACCATCAAACACCCACGACTCCTTGCTCGCCATCTGTCTCTTTGCCGCCTTCTCCAATGGCGAGCAATGCGATGCCGAGCGGCAGGAAATCGCCCGCTATGCGGATGAAATGGATGCCTACAACCTGGCGGAACTTTCGCGCCGCATTCTGATGGGAAAAATTTCCCTAACAGATGCCTGCGAGGGTCTTTCCACCCCTGAGAACCGCATGCTCGCCTACGAAATGGCGCGTGCGATTTGCGATGCGGGCGGCTCGATCTCCAACGAGGAAGAGGAATTTCTCAAGGAACTCCGCCGTCTGCTCGCACTTGGAAACGAGGAATCTGTCGCGGTGGATGAGAAAATGGATTCGGTTGCCCTCGCACCACTTGCCACCACGCAGGACGAAGCAACCCCCAACGACAGCAGTGGCATGATTCTCAAATACGCGATCCTCAACGGAGCTCTCGAACTCCTGCCCCAAAACCTTGCGACCGTTGTCATCATTCCAATGCAGATGAAAATGGTATATCGCATCGGAAAGGCGAATGGCGTGGAACTGGATCGTTCCAACATCAAGGACTTCCTCGCCACTGCCGGAATCGGCTTGGGTTCACAGATGGTCGAGGGCTTCGCACGCAAGTTGGTTGGCCAGTTCGGACGCAAACTCGGCGGAAAAACCGTGGGCAAGGTTGCTGACCAGGTCACAGGCTCGGCGATGTCATTCGCATCGACCTACGCCATCGGCCACGTGGCTCAGAGATACTATTCCGGTGGGCGCAAACTGACCGCTCCCGATTTGAAAAAACTCATCGCACCGCTCCAAAGCCAAGCCCGCGAACTCCATACCCAATACCTTCCGGAAATCCGAGAGCGCGCCAAGACGCTCGACACCGCAGCCATTCTCTCGCTCGTTCGAGGCGGAACACCGGTTTGATGGGTTTAGTCCGGGCGGTCCTTGGGAGCGCATCCCCCACACTCCCCGTGTGCTCAACCGGATTTTTTGGAAATGCTCCAATCAAGCGACTAGCTTGCAACGGCAACACCGGGAGTTTTGGAATGCGCGTGTTGCGGGAAATCGAAGGTCAACACGAGTGGCTCATTACCCATGTTCTCGATTTTCACCCCACCGCGGTTGAGTGCGGCTTGGGTGATAAACCCGATTTCGGGATAGATTTCGCCGAGCTTCATGTCCTGATGATATCGCACTTCGAGCTTTCCAACCCGACCGCGTCCGCGGTTCGTGTGGAACAGCGCGGGGCTCTCCGGGCAAAAATTCGTCTTAGCGCCGGGCGCAACGGTGAGACGGAGAATCGAACACCTTTGCTCACCGAGAACCTCACCATAAACAATCCACTGTGCGTCCACTCCCTCTCCGGTAAATTCTTCGGCGGTGATTGCCGGGCGCGAATTCTTCAGGACGAAGTCCGGGTCCTGATTCGCCTTGAAGTCGAACGTGTCAACCAGGTATTCCCAGTCCTCGTGCTTATACTTCGGATAGTCCACTTCTCTACACGCGTAAAACGCATCGGCTGCTCCGATCCGTCCATCAAGTGTCAGGTCCTCGGCGAGGAAATGCTCGTCCATCGTCACGTGCAACTCGTGCGTGCAAAGATCCGTCGGTGAGTGCAGCACACCATTCGGCATCACAAAGCCGTTATCAATGTGCATCATCGTGTGCGGCGACAAGTGCCGCACTCCGTTATAATCGCCCTGTCCCCAACGCTTCATGCAGGCAAGGAACTGGTCCTTGGTCACGAACGGGTAAAGGCCCATTGCCGTGGTGTGATAATGTGACGGACTGACTCCGGGGTTATCGTAAGAATTGATGTCGTAAACTTCCCACTTTGCCCAATGAAGATGGTGGGGAATGGGGTTCAGATTGTCGAACTTCTTGGACACAATCGGCCAAGTGACCTCGCCGAACAAAGATTTCGAAAATGCCGTGATTTTCTCTCCCATCACCGCTTCGGGATTGGCCGCAATCAAATCCTGAAGTGAGATGAACTGACCGTTTGGTGTGAGAACGTGTGCTTCTCCTTCACGAAAAGGCGCCTTTCCCGTGCGGGTATCGATAACGCCTGTGACAATGGGCACGGTGCAGCACATCCAAACTTCATCGAGACCCGTCCCGTTCATGTAGTCCGGGTAATACGATTTCGCATCGAGGCGAAGGCGCTTTCCCGGTGTGCAAAAGGTGCGGCCGGCATAGCGGTGCACCAGCTGAAGCACCCCGTCGTTCTGATTCAGGCAATCATTGAGAATCGAATCCGATCCGACACCGGATCCGTCGATCACATCTTGCTGGGGGTATTCGTGCAGTTTATTCGGGAGAATTGAGGTCGAAGCAGACATGGCGAACGGATTCTTAGAATTTAGATAGAGAGAATCAAGAGCGAATGTCCCCACCCGCACATGGCGCCGCATGGACAAATCCCCATTTCCTGACGTTTGGAAAAGGTTTTTGGCACCGATTCTTATCATCCGTCGGCAATGATCCCCGCAATCCAGAGCTTGAGCCGCGGTTTCTGCGGTCAGCATTCATTTTGATGTTTGAATTTTGAAGTTTGAAGTTTTGAATACCGCCATGCCTTCAAAACCAACCAAGCCTGGTAAACTTCTCGCCGCCAACCGTGGTGAAATCGCGATCCGCATCTTTCGCGCCGCCACCGAACTCGGACTTCGCACGGTTTCCATTTTCGCCGAGGAAGATCGCTTCTCGATCCATCGCTTCAAAGCGGACGAAGCTTACCAGCTTGATCCCTCGAAAGGCCCGGTCGGCGCTTATCTCGATTACGAAGGTATCGTCAAACTTGCGAAATCCAAGGGTGTTACCATGATCCATCCGGGTTACGGCTTTCTCTCCGAGAACCCGGCCTTTGCGCGCGCTTGCGCCCGTGAGGGCATTGTTTTCATCGGCCCTTCACCGGATTTATTGGAAAACATGGGTGACAAAACCGCCGCCCGTGCGCTGGCTCACAAGTTCAACGTCCCCACCCTTCCCGGCACCGAGGAACCCATTACCGATTCCGATGAGGCCATCGCCATCGCTGAAAAAATCGGATTTCCCCTCATCATCAAAGCCGCTTTCGGTGGCGGCGGCCGCGGCATGCGCGTGGTCGAAAAACCCTCCCAACTCCCCGGCCTGCTTGCCGAGGCACGCGCCGAAGCCGAAAACGCTTTTGGCAACGCCGCCGTTTTCCTCGAGCGCTACATCAAACGAGCGAAACATATCGAAGTTCAGATCCTGGGAGACCAGCACGGCAATGTCGTCCATCTTTATGAACGCGATTGCTCCGTCCAACGCCGCTACCAAAAAGTCGTTGAGGTCGCACCCGCGATGCACCTGGATCCCGTCATCCGCAAGGAACTTTGCGACGCCGCCGTGAAACTCGCGGATGGCATCGGCTACAACAACGCCGGCACGGTCGAGTTCCTTTATGACATGGATCAAAACGACTGGTTCTTCATCGAAATGAACCCGCGTATTCAGGTCGAGCACACGGTCACCGAATGTGTCACCGGCATTGATCTTGTTCGTTCACAAATTCTTGTCGCCCAAGGTGAATCTCTTTTCGGTGATGAAATCGCCATTCCGGCCCAAGACGAAATTCCCTGCAACGGCTTCGCCATCCAGTGCCGCATTACGACGGAGGACCCCGAGAAAAATTTCGCCCCGGACTACGGCCGCATTCTCAACTATCGCTCAGCCGCAGGCTTCGGTATCCGCCTCGACGCCGCATCGGGTGACGCTGGCTCAGTCATCACCCCTTACTACGATTCGATGTTGGTGAAACTCACCGCAACCGGTCGCAGTTTCGATACCGCCTGTCAGCGCATGGACCGCGCCCTTCGTGAGTTCCGGATTCGCGGCGTGAAAACCAACATCCCCTTCCTTGAAAACATCATCGCCGATGAAACCTTCCGTGCCGGACAAGCACATACCAAGCTCATCGACACCAAAACCGAGCTTTTCAAATTCAGCAAACGACGCGACCGCGCGACCCGCACCCTCGCCTACCTTTCAGACATCACCGTCAACGGCAACCCCCACGCGAAAAACTACCGCCCAAGCTCCATCCTCACGCCGGCTCCGGTTCCCGCCGCGGCGGTCTACGGTCGAACTGCCGAAAGGCAAGGGACCAAAGAGCTCCTGCTCGAACTCGGCCCTGAAAAATTCTCACAGTGGATCCTGGATCAAAAACGCCTGCTGATCACCGACACCACGATGAGGGACGCCCATCAATCCCTCATCGCCACCCGCATGCGCACCCGCGACATGCTCAACATCGCGGAAAGCTACGCAACACTGACCCCCGAAATGTTCTCTCTGGAAATGTGGGGCGGCGCAACGTTTGACACTTCGATGCGCTTCCTCAACGAATGCCCTTGGGAACGCCTCCGCCAACTCCGCACCAAGGCTCCCAACATCCTTTTCCAAATGCTCTTCCGCGGATCCAACGCGGTTGGCTATTCCAATTATCCCGACAACGTCGTCAAAGGCTTTATCGAACACGCCGCCAATTCCGGAATGGATATCTTCCGTATTTTCGATTCCCTGAACTACCTGCCGAACATGCGGGTCGCGATGGAAGCCGTGCGCGAACACGGAAAATCCATCTGTGAGGCCGCGATCTGTTACTCCGGTGACATCCTCAATCCCGCCCGCTCAAAATACGATCTCAACTACTACATCGCGAAAGCCAAGGAACTTGAGAAAATGGGTGCCCACATCCTGTGCATCAAGGACATGGCTGGGCTATGCAAACCGCAAGCCGCCTACAATCTCGTCCATGCCCTGAAACAGGAAATCGGCATCCCCATCCATTTCCATACCCATGACACCTCCGGCCTCAACGCCGCTTCGGTCATCGCCGCCTCACGCGCCGGAGTCGATATCGCCGACCTCGCGATCGCTTCCATGTCCGGCTCAACCTCGCAACCGAACCTCAATTCGGTTTGCGCGGCACTCGGCTCATCAGAACAGGATCCCGGCCTCGACTTCGATGCGCTCAACGACATCTCGGATTACTGGGAACATGTCCTGACATTTTACAAACCGTTCGACTCCGCACCCCGCGCCGGAACCGCAGAAGTTTATGAACACGAGATGCCGGGCGGACAATACACCAACCTCCGCGAACAGGCCAACGCCATGGGTCTCGGTCACCGCTGGCGTGAAATCGCCCGCACTTACGCCGATGTGAATCAACTCTTCGGCGACATCATCAAGGTCACCCCATCTTCCAAAGTCGTCGGTGACATGTGCATGTTCCTCGTCACGCGCGGCATCAAAGCGGCAGATGTTACGAAAATCAAACCCGGCTCCATCGACTTCCCGGAATCCGTCATCGACATGCTTTCCGGCGGACTGGGTCAACCCGATGGCGGCTGGCCTGCCGATGTTCAAAAAGTCGTTCTCGGACCCAACCACAAAATCACCACCAAACGTCCCGGCGAACTCGCCGAGCCTGTGGATCTTCAAACCGTGGCGGCGGATTTCATCCGCCCAGCCGATCCATCAGCCTCCACCTTCGAATCCACCGCCGTCCAAGACGCGCTGTATTCACATCTCATGTATCCGCAAGTCTACAAAGACTTCCAAGCAACTCTCACGAAATACGACGATCTCAGCAAACTCCCCACTCCCGCCTTCTTCTATGGCTTGCAGATCGGCGAGGAAATCGAAGTTGAAATCGATCCCGGTAAAATCCTCATCATCAAGCTCATCTCCATCGGTGAGGCGGATAATGAAGGCCGACGCACGCTTTTCTACGAACTCAACGGCATGCCGCGCGAGTCTGTCGTGGTGGATAAATCTCTGGTCGGCACCGCCGCCGCCGCGCGCCAAAAAGGCGACCCATCGGATCCAAACCAAATCTGCGCCCCGCTTCCCGGCATGATCACGGAAATCGTCGTCTCACCCGGAACCGAAGTGAAAGCCGGTGACAAACTCATCTCCCTCGAGGCCATGAAAATGCTCACCACCGTCTCCGCTCAGGCCGACGGCATCATCAAAGACATCCTCGTCAAAAAAGGCGTCCAGGTAGACTCCGATGATCTGTTGATTTTGATGGAAACCTCTGGCTGAACGAATTGAATTTCATACAAAGCCCTTCGGAGCTGTCTTGAATTTCTACATTCACTCCCCTTCCGGAAAAATCTCTGCCAACGAAGTCTCGGTCCGCTCATCCATCCAGCGCTCCAACGCCTTGCGCATGGGTTCAACGACTTTTGGATTATCCTCAGCCACATCATCGTTGCCGAAAGTCTCACCGTCACGTTGGAATAAACCAAAATGACGTTTCCCTTCGATCGTTGGCGTGCAGATCAATTTCCATTTTTCAGTCACCAAACAACGCTGCTTGGCGTCCACAAGTGGCTGCTCGTATTCTTTCTTCAGCACAAACTGATAATTGAATGAGTCGTCAATCCCCGTCATCCGGTCCATTGGCGGCAGTTTGGGCCGCTCGATGCCTTTCACTCGAAACTGGATAAATGGAAATCCTGTCTCTCCATAAAAAGCCCGACTCTTCGGCACTTCACTCCCATCCAACCATTTTGAAAAACTTTGACCTTCCCAGTTGGAAGGTTTCTCGACTTCGAGCAAATCGGCAAGGGTCGGCAAAATATCAATCAGCCTGACTTGTTCGGTGATTTTCCGTTGCCCGGATTCCGGAAGACATATCAGCAGCGGAATGTGGTTTGCCTGCATTCCGCCGTTGAATGTCAGGCCGTGACCCAGAGTCACCCCTTCCTCATAAAGGTTGTCCCCGTGATCCGCAGTGATGATCACGATGGTGTTTTCCAGAAGATGATTTTTTTTCAACGACTCCAATATCTCGCCAACATTCTCATCGAACTGCCTCGTGCAACCGTCATACAGATCCCGGATCTGCCGGATCTCCTTTTCGGGTAGAGCCTTCCACTTGTTCTCCAAATCGGTTCCACCAATGAATTCATCGATATCAAATGCCACTCCGTTTTTGTTAGGTCCTTGGTAATCCGGATCGGTAAACATGCTCGAATACGGCTCGGGATTCCGATATGGCAGATGATTGCACGAATAGAACACATGCCAGAAAAACGGCTTGTCCGACTTTGCCACCTGATCCAACCGCTGCGTCACCCTTTTTGTGACCACTTGCGGCGTCACAAACTGCGCGAAAGAACCCAACTGCGGAAAAATTTCATAACCGGCGGAATGATCAAAATAGAGCGGAATGACAAAGTGCGCCAAAACCACCGCCTGA
>JBIKNX010000234.1:0-3947 GCA_044358435.1 Luteolibacter sp. | reverse complement strand
AACTTTCACTGGTTTTTGAAGGAGTGTGAATGGCGCTTCAATGGAGGTAACCATCAAATGCTCTTGAAGCAGCTAAAATACTGGGTAAAACAGTCTCAGCAGTAAGCCTTAGCTAGTACAGCCCCTAAATCTAAAAGCATAAATCACAGCCATGTTCACACGAAGAGACTTCCTTAAAGCCGGTGCGGCGCTGCCGCTGGCGATTCATTCATTGGGTTTACACGCCGCAGAAAAACCGAAAACCCCGCCCAAACGGATCATCTTCATCTGCAACTCACTCGGATTTTATGAGCCCTATTTTTTCCCGAAAACACGGGGTGACTTGTCCACCAGTAGCTATCTCCAAGATCTGAAAGTGAAGAACAAGGCGACGGTCTTCCAGAACCTTTATCACCCCGGCATGGAAACCAGTAACCATGATTCCGAAAAGTCGTTTCTGACTGGAGCAGCGCAACCGGAGTCGGCGGCTTTCGTCAACAGTATCTCACTGGATCAGATATTGGCACAAAAGATGGGCGGCGATACGCGATTCTCTTCCCTTGCCATGAGTATCTACGATCGCGGCTGGGGCTGCTCGTGGAATTCCCGCGGGATCGCCATCCCGCCCATGTATGATGAAGCCAAGATATTTAACATGCTCTTTGGTGAAGAGGATTTGGCTGCCAAAAAGAAGCAAATCTCCAACGACAGGGAAGTCATTGCCTGCCTCCACCGGGACATCAAGGCGCTCAAAGCCGGCAAGGCCAATCATGCCCAGTTGGATTTATACGGGAATGTCATTCGGGAATTGGAAGCAAAAATCAAACATGAGGAATTCTGGCTGAATGCCAACAAGCCGATTGTTACTAACACCCTCAGCGAAGATAAGGAATTCGAGTTCTCCACCAAGGTGAAAAACCTTTTGGAATTGGCAAAGCTCGCCCTCCGGACGGATTCCACCCGTGTCATCACCTTTTCCATGGATTGGATCTACGGTGCCATCAAAGTGCCCGGTGCGACGGGTGGCTGGCACACGCTTTCCCATCACGGAGGCAACCCTCACATGCTCGATCAATTGAGTCGTGTTGAACGGGATATCATGACTCATCTGAACCAGTTCCTCTACGACCTCGATCAGATTGACGAAGGCAACGGCACCCTGCTGGACAACACCACCGTTGTCATCGGGAGCAACTTTGGCGATGCCTCGAATCACACTTGCAACAATTTGCCCACCCTCGTCGCCGGCGGCGGCTATCGCCACCAAACCCAGACGGTTCTCGAAAAGCCGACTCCTCTCTGTAACCTCTACCTCGAGCTGTTGCACAAGTTCAACATCGATGCCGGACAATTCGGCAGCGGGAAGCAGGATCTGCAACTGCTCAATGGATGAAAGCGCCATCGTCATGCGGATGCTCCGACGAGCAGTAAGAAAATGGAGTTAGATTAGTTGCCCGCACTGTTATCACTCAAAGAGCCGCCGGTCCAGTGATCGGAACTGGATGGCTTCTAGAACTTCATTGCCGGTGATCTTTTCCTTCCCTGCTAGGTCGGCGAGGGTGCGTGAGACTTTCAGGATGCGGTCGTGGGCGCGGGCGGAGAAGTTCATCTGCTCCATGGCGTGTTCGAGGTAGCCTTTGCCCTCGGCATCGAGTTGGCAGCACTCGCGGACTTGGCGTGCGCCCATCGCGGCGTTGGTGGTGAGCTTCGCGGATTTGAAACGAGCGACCTGGATGTCCCGCGCGGCGGCAACGCGTTCGCGGATCACGGCGGAGGACTCGCCGGTGATCGTGTCCGAGGTAAGTTCTCGGAAATCGACGAGCGGGACTTCGACATGGATATCGATGCGATCTAACAACGGACCGGAGATGCGTTGGCGGTATTTTTCGATTTGTTTCACGGAGCAGCGGCATTGCCTTTTGATATCTCCGTAAAAACCGCAAGGACAGGGATTCATGGCAGCGACGAGCATGAAGCGCGCTGGAAAGGTAAGAGATCCGGCGGCGCGAGATATCGTTACATGTGAATCCTCCAAAGGTTGACGCATGACTTCCAAAGTTGACCTGCGGAATTCGGGAAGCTCGTCGAGAAATAATACGCCATGATGCGCTAGTGAAACTTCGCCGGGACCCGGATTGGTTCCTCCACCTAACAGGCCCGCATCTGAAATCGTGTGGTGCGGTGCGCGAAACGGACGAGTTGTTAGAAATCCTTTTTTCGTGTCCAAGGTGCCGGCGATGGAATGAATCTTGGTGGTTTCGATCGCATCGTCCTCGGTCATTTCCGGCATGATGGTCGGGATGCGTTTTGCCAACATGGATTTCCCCGTTCCTGGAGGACCAACCATCAGGAGATTATGACCACCAGCGGCAGCGACTTCCAAAGCGCGTTTGACATGATGTTGACCTTTGACCTCGTTGAAATCGACATGGTAGCTACGATGACTTTCGAAAAAAGCGCGGCGGTCTAAGACAAATGGCGCGATGCGTTTTTCTCCACTGATGAATTCCCACGCTTGGCGAAGGTTGCGGACCGGAATGACGTCGATACCATGGATGACCGCGGCTTCTGCGGCGTTTGCTTCAGGGACGATGAGAAATTTCCTACCGCAGGCGCGGGCTTTGAGAGCAATGGATAAAACACCTTTGACGGGGCGCACTGCACCGTCGAGTCCAAGCTCGCCGACCACGCAGAAATGGTGAGTTTCCAGAGCGTCATTGCCACTCGCGCCTATCATGGCGAGGGCGATGGGCAGATCGAATGACGGACCTTCTTTTTTAAGATCGGCCGGGGCAAGATTCACGGTCTTAATACCGACATCGAGTTTAAGCGCGGAAGCCATGATCGCGGAGGTGACGCGTTGCGAGCTCTCGCGCACGGCGGCATCCGGCAAACCGACAATAATGACGCCGGGATTTTCCGCGTTGCGCGCGTTGACTTCCACTTCCACTTCGAAGGCATCTACGCCCCGCAACGCCGCTGAGTACAGTTTAGTGATCATTTGAACAACCTAACTGAAGCGGGGCCATACGATATGGCAAGCAAGAAAGCAGCTTTTCCTTTCGTAAAGATGCATGTAAACCAAACCCATGAAAAAACTCTTGCTCGCGCTGCTCGCCTTCGCCCCATGTCTGTTCGCTGCGGAAGTCGAGGAAGGATTTGTGCCACTTACCAATGGCAAAGATCTGAGCGGGTGGAAGGTCGTTGGCGGAAACGGTCAGTACAAAATGGAAAACGGCGAGATCATCGGCACAGGCGAAAAGGTGAAAGAAAACACCTTCCTGATTACTGAGAAAACCTACAAAGACTTTGATTTCCGTTTCGAGATGAAGTTCGACACGCTGAAAGGCAACTCCGGCATGATGTTCCGCGGCCTTCAAAAGGAATCCAAGGACGGCAACGGACGCGTACACAGCTATCAGTGCGAACACGACAACGGCAAGGAGCGTTCATGGACTGCCGGACTTTATGACGAGGCTCGCCGCGGCTGGTTGTTTCCTAACAAAGCCAACAAAGAGCAATGCGCAGCCTTCACCGAACAAGGCAACAAAGTTTTCAAATGGGAAGATTGGAATGAAATCCGCATCGTCTGCGAAGGTAAACACATCCAAATTTTCCTCAACGGAGAGAAGCGCGTGGACTTCACCGACGAAGACGAGGCCAACTTCACTCCAGAAGGCTTCTTTGGAATGCAAGTTCACTCAGGCCAATCCACCAGCGTGCGCTGGCGCAATCTGCGGATCAAAGAGCTGACTGCGAAGTAAAAACCTCTATTAAAACTTATCGGAATTTTTTACAGAAGGTAACGAAGTCAACGAAGGGCCAGGACAGCTCTGTTATCACATCCCATTAGACCGTTTCTCAAAAGTTATTTCGTTTATGGCGTATGAGTGTTGCAGACGGACATGATAGTTTCTGGTTTTCCTAAGAGATCACGAATCGATTCGAAAAGTTTATCCGAGAGTTCT
>JBIKNX010000233.1:0-3951 GCA_044358435.1 Luteolibacter sp. | reverse complement strand
ACCTTCGTAAAATTTTGTTTTTCCCTGCGATGGCAGCGATCCGTTTCAATCCAATTTGCAAGAACTTTGCCGCCCGTCTAGCCGCCAAGGGCAAGCCTCCGATAGTAATTATAGGTGCTGTTATGACCAAGCTCCTTCACATCATATACGGCGTCCTTAAATACGCTCAACCCTTCAATCCTAACCACCTACAAAAAGCTGAAATTACCCCTTGATTTCAACGCCGCATCTGTCCCCATGTCTGAACGCGGTGGCCTCGGCGATGGTGCCCTACCCTTAAATCAACCGGTGGTGACCAAATCCTGAAGCGCATCCTCCAGTTTGGCGAACCGGAATTCAAAACCTGCTTGTAGCAATTGCTTCGGCACCGCCCGTTGGCCTTGAAGCAAAGCTCCACCGAAGCCGCCCAAAGCGAGTTTCAGAACCCATCCCGGGACCGGGAAAAACGCCGGGCGTCCAACCGCTTTTGCGAACTTGCAGGTGAGTTCGCCATTGGTTTTCGGATTCGGGGCGGTGCCGTTTACGGCGCCGTGGAGTTCCGGATGATTCAGGGAAAAGACGATGGCGCGGCGCAGATCATCGACGTGGATCCAGGGCGTCCATTGTTTGCCATTTCCCAAGCGACCGCCGATTCCCGCTTTGAATACAGTTAACAGTTTTTCAAAAGCTTTTCCTCCTCGGCCCAGCACCACGCCGATTCTCAAACGCACGACCCGCACTCCGAGCGCTTCGGCTGGCAGCGCGGCGTTTTCCCACTCCGCGCAGAGATCCGCCAGATAGCCATCGCCGCGTGATGCGGTTTCATCCAACACCTCATCGCCGCGTCCGCCGTAATACCCGACCGCCGAGGCATTCACCAAAACTTTCGGTCTGTGCTCCGGGTTGAGAGCGGAGATTTTTTTGACGATATCGTCCGTGACTCCGATCCGGCTGGAGTGAAACGCACGCTTGTTCGCTGCGGTCCAGCGTTGGTCGATGGGCTCACCGGACAAATTCACCACGGCCTCGCAATCGGAAAGATCGGTTTCGGCGGGGGTGGTCCATTTCGCAATGCCCGCGCCAGCGCCCGTGCCTTTGCGGCTGACGCCGATGACTTCCCAGCCCTCGGATGCCAACATACTGGCGAGACCTTTGCCGACGAACCCGCTCACTCCATAAATCACCACGCGTTTGCTCATGGCCAAAACGTATCTCTGAAATGCGGAATCCGCAACCGCCCTGAACCCTTTGCGAAAAGCAGGCGCGAATGGACCGGAATGGTGCAATGAATGGGGTCGCGCTCCTGAAACCCCGAGGCTCGTTTTGGAGACACGACCGCCATCTTGTGCCCGTTGGCTCTCCAATATTCCTTGAGGTTTGAAGTTTAAAATTTAGTCTTTTCCCAGATGAAGGCCTACCACGACTTATTGAGCGATGTTTTGGAAAACGGCGAGGTGCGTGGAGACCGCACCGGCACCGGCACGCTCTCGGTTTTCGGCAGGCAGGCGCGCTACGATCTGCGTCAGGGTTTCCCCTGCGTGACCACCAAGAAACTTCACCTGCGCTCGATCATTCACGAGTTGCTGTGGTTCCTGAAAGGTGAGACCAACATCGCTTATCTCAAGGAAAACAACGTCACGATCTGGGACGAATGGGCGGATGCGGAAGGCGAGCTCGGCCCGGTTTACGGGAAACAATGGCGCTCATGGCAGACCGATGGAGGACGGACGATCGATCAGATTTCCTTGCTCATCGATGGCTTAAAGGGAAATCCCCAATCGCGACGCCATATCGTTTCCGCATGGAACGTCGGCGATCTGAGCCGTATGGCGCTGCCGCCCTGTCACCTGTTGTTTCAATTTTACGTGCATGAACCGAAGGACGGAGGGCGCCCCGGCCTGTCATGCCAGCTCTATCAACGGAGTGCGGATCTGTTTCTCGGTGTGCCGTTCAATATCGCCTCCTACGCGCTCTTCACCCATATGATCGCGCAAGTCTGCGGTTACGAAGCCCGCGACTTCGTCCATACCTTCGGCGATCTGCATCTCTATCAGAACCATCTCGATCAAGCCCGCCTACAGCTCACCCGCGCCCCACGTCCACTGCCCGCTCTGAAACTCAATCCCAATGTGAAATCGATCTTCGACTTCACATTCGATGACATCTCCCTGGAAAACTACGACCCACATCCCACCATCAAAGCACCGATCGCGGTTTAAGAATTTTACCCGCTAATGAACGCGAATGAACGCTAATAAGAATTAAATTCAGATTTATTCATCAGTGATCAAAATGAAAAAATTAACCTACTAAACCCATATATAATTATTTTCACAAGCTGAGCATTCGCGTTCATTCGCGGTTTAATTTCACTTCTAACATATCATTAAAATCATGCTCATCGCCGTTGTAGCCATGGATCCGAACCGCCTGATTGGTGCGAACGGCTCCCTTCCCTGGAATCTTCCCGAGGATCTCGCATTCTTTAAAAAAACCACGCTCGGCCATCCCATCTTGATGGGCAGGAAAACCTTCGAGTCCATCGGCAGGCCTCTTCCCAAACGCCGGAATATGGTTTTGACCCGGGATAAGGATTGGAGCCATGAAGGCGTCGAGGTGATCCACAGCCCTGCGGAGATCGCCACTTCCGATGAGAAAATTTTCATCATCGGCGGTGCGGAAATTTACAAAGCCCTTTCCCCACAAATTGACGAATGGTTGGTCAGCCACGTTCACGAAACCCACCAAGGAGATACTTACCTCGCTCCTTTTGAATCTGATTTTCCGAACGTGGAAATCGTCGAGTCCCACGAAACCTTCACAGTGCGGCGGTATTGGAGAGCCGCGCCTCCGGCCGGCTGAGAAATCCAAGAAGCCGGTCAAAGACACGGCTCTCCAGCAGATATTTCTCCACGCAGACCTTGACGTGCACCGCTTCCTGTGGTTCAAAGCGGGTCGACTTTTGTTTTCAACGGAACGATGGCTGAGTGGTCGAAAGCACTCCCTTGCTAAGGGAACGTAGGGGTGACTCTACCGAGGGTTCGAATCCCTCTCGTTCCGCCACTTTAAAAAGCTCCCAACCGGGAGCTTTTTTACTACCGGAACCAGAGGACCGAGAATCCCTTTCCGCAGCGAAGCGAGGAAATCTGGGTTCGAACGCCACGCGAGCTGTAGCAAGCAATTCATTCCTTCCAGAATCCGGAGGAGGATTCTGCACTCCGCCTAGACGGAGCGGAGCGTAGTCAATCCCTCTCGTTCCACGCCATTGAGGTATCGCGCTAGCTTTTACTGCGAAAACACCATTCCCAACATAGTCTCTATGACCTTTCGCTCATTCGCTTTTCTGGCGATCTCTGAGCCACTCCATGGTCACTTTCACATACTCGACGAATTGAACATCTTCGTGCCGCAATCCCAGCTTTATCAAAATACTTGGCAGATCTCTCCGAAATTCTCCGTAAAGGCGTTCAGTCTCCAAAGATCCCGGTAATGGACGAGTGCTGACATTCGCCAACCACTTTCTCGTTTCTTTCATGGCCGTAAGAGCTTTGCCTCCATGAGATTTAATGTCCTGACCTGCTAAATCTGATATAAATTTCTGATAACGATAAGGCTCACTATCCAAGATCAAACAACGTTTTTTCTTCTGCTTCGGCTCGTCAGAGAAAGATTTCGCCCCAAGAAAAAGCCCTAGCTCCAGGGGCATATTAAACCGTGGCAATCCACTGTTCGCGTCACATTCCACGCGTGAAATATCGTGGATACCAAACTGGGAATCTCGAATGATTTCTACAATTTTCGAAATACGGGTTTCTCCAGAGTCATCGCGCTCTCTAGCGCAACGCAACACATAACCACAATGGACGACCACAAAAATAAGCCTCTTCCGCAAAATCTGTGGGTTGAACTGGCATCCGAGCGCTGTGTAGCTGCGAGAAGTTCTTGAAAGTTGTCCACAACAGACCGATTCGA
>JBIKNX010000232.1:0-3952 GCA_044358435.1 Luteolibacter sp. | reverse complement strand
GAAAACTTTTACAGATAAAAAGTTGCGCCGCCGAAAGTCCGATCGGTTACAGATCCGCAGTTTTCAATTCCAACCAATACCATGATGATCTCAAAACCGTTTCCCAAATCGTTTGCAATGGCTTGCATTTCCGTATCGCTAGGAGCGAGCTTCACCTTGGCCGATGTGGTGCCTAATCCGCTTTTTACCGATGGTGCGGTGCTTCAGCGCGGACAAAAAGTGCCGGTATGGGGAACTGCCGACAATGGGGAAAAGGTCACAGTTGAGATCGGGAAGCAAAAGCTCACCACCACCGCAGAGGGCGGAAAATGGCGTGTGGATCTTGCCCCGCTTGAAGTGGGTGATCCTCTCACCATGAAAATCTCCGGAAACAACACGATCGAGATCAAAGAGATTTTGGTCGGTGAAGTCTGGGTGAATTCCGGGCAATCCAATATGGAATGGCTCTTGAAAGGGATCGATCCGGAGAAAGAATACGCTTCAAAAGCAAACTATCCGAAAATCCGGATGTTCACGGTGAAAAAGACCACCGCGATCCAGCCACTCGCGTCCCATACAGGATCATGGATCACCGCATCACCTGAAACAGTTGGAGGGTTCTCTGCCGTCGGATATTTTTTCGCTCAGGAACTTCATGAGAAACTCGGTGTGCCGGTCGGAATGATCAGCACTTCCTGGGGTGGTACTCCCGCACAAGCCTGGACCAGCATCGAAGGTCTTGAGAGTGAAGCCGAACTCATCGGATACGTGGATGTCGCGAAAAAGACCATCGCCGCCCCTCCTGAAAAACCGGTTGGATCAGGTCATCCAACCTCTCTCTACAACGGCATGATCGCACCCATTGTTCCTTACGCGATGAAAGGAGTCATCTGGTATCAAGGCGAATCCAATGCCGGTAAATCCAAAGAATACCGCACCTTGTTTCCAGCGATGATCGCCGACTGGAGAAACAAGTGGAAGCAGGGCAATTTTCCATTCATTTATGTTCAGATTGCTCCGTTCAAGGGTCAGCCACCCGAAATCCGTGAAGCCCAGCTTATGACACTTTCCAAATCGGAAAACACCGCAATGGCCGTGACTACCGACGCGGGCAATGCGAATGACATCCATCCGAAAAACAAACAACCCGTCGGACAACGTCTCGCATCTGCCGCTCGTGCCATCGCTTACGGCGAGAAAATCGTCTACTCAGGTCCGATTTATGATTCGATGAAAGCCAGTGGCGATACGATCGAACTCAGTTTCAAACACCTCGGAGGCGGTCTCGTTGCAAAAGATGGCGACCTGAAAGGCTTCACCCTTGCCGGCGATGATGGCAAACATGTTCCTGCAAAAGCGGTGATCAAAGGTGACAAGATCATCGTCTCGGCCGACGAAGTTAAAGCGCCTAAAGCCGCTCGCTACGGTTGGAACAATGTTCCTGATGTGAATCTTTTCAATAAGGAAGGATTCCCTGCATCACCGTTCAGAACGGATGTGGATTGATCGATTCGGTTCGCCTCCGGCTGGCTTCATCCTGAGTCACCGAGTGAACGAAAAAAAATTCTGTTTTGAACCACATTGCGTGTTTTCGCTTTGTGGTTGAATTTCTTGAATCACACCCAAGCAAGAACCGAACTCAGCGGTCCCTCAGGATCTCGTTGTTATCTCCCATCAGGAGGTTTTTCGGTTTGATGGGAGTATCGGAATATCCGAAAGCCATGATGGCAACGCGTTCGCCTTTTTTGATGAGGTGGGCGGCACCGCCGTTGATAAGGATTTTACCGGTGTTTGGCGGGCCTTCGAGAACGTAGGTTTCAAGGCGGGCGCCGGTCGTGATCGAGGCCACAAGAACTTTTTCCCCGGGCCAGAGATCTGCGGCGTCCATGAGATCGCGTGGAATCTCGATGCTTCCCTCGTAATCCACATCGGCTTCCGTGATGACGGCGCGGTGGAGTTTGGATTTGAGGACCTCGCGGACCCAAAGTTTGGATGTTGGTGATTGGCCAGACATTATCGAGGGGAACGAACACCTTGGAAGCTATACGGTCAAGGGGAAAGAGGCAGGTGAAGGGGCTTTATCAGATGATGAGTGCGCGTCTGGAGACGCGCGGTCCGATGGGCTATACATATTGAAAACGCACGGCGGAGAGGCAGAAAAGGGTGGCGGTTTCGACCCGGAGAACGAGATCTCCAAGGCTTACCGGTATGAAGCCAGCTGCAAGTGCGGCTTCGGTCTCCTGAGGGGTGAAATCACCTTCGGGACCGACGAGGATCGTTATCGATTCGATATCCGGATGAGCGGCTAGGGTTTCGCGAAAATTTTGCGAATGCTCAGCGAGTGATGCGATGATTTTCAGTTCCGAAGGATTCCCGGATTTGATCCAGGTATCGAGACTGACGGGATCGGCGATGTCAGGAATGGTGAATTGGGCGCATTGCTTGCAGGCCTCCAGTGCGGTGCGGCGCCATTTGCCGGCTTTGTCATCACCGGGCGAGACAATCGTGTTGCGGGTGACCAGAGGTTGGATTTTTGAAACGCCGAGTTCCACGGCTTTCTGGACGATCCAATCCATGTTTTTGCCTTTGGGAATGGCTTGGGCAAGAGTGATTTCCGGAAGCGGAGCCGGCTTGCACTCGGCGAGTTCCAACATCAGATCGACTCGTTGTTTGGAAACAGAGAGAACGCGGGCCTCTGCGAAATTTCCCAAACCATCGAACACCGTGATCGTATCTCCGGATTGGATGCGAAGCACATGGGCGAGGTGTTTGGCTTCATCACCATCGAGAAACGGCGATTCGGTCCAAGCGGCAGGTGGCAGGTAGAAGCGAGGCACGGGTTTTGGGCTCTGAACTCCGGGTATTGAATTCCAAAAATGGTTAGAATTTCAGAAACGTTTCGAGGATTTGTTTGCCGTTTTCGGTGAGGATGGATTCCGGGTGGAACTGGACGCCGTGGACGGGATGTTCTTTGTGGCGCAGTCCCATGATTTCGTTTTCAGCTGTCCATGCGGTGATTTCCAGGCAATCGGGCAAGGTCTCGCGCTTGACGATGAGCGAGTGGTAACGGGTGGCTTCAAAAGGGTTTGGCAGACCAGCGAACACGCTGCTGCTGTTGTGATGAATGGGAGAGGTTTTTCCATGCATCAAACGATCCGCACGCACGACATCACCGCCATAAACTTGTCCGATGGACTGGTGACCCAGGCACACGCCAAGAATGGGCGTGGTCGGTCCGAGTTCGCGGATGAGCTCCAGCGAAATACCGGCTTCGTTCGGTGTGCACGGACCCGGAGAGATGCAGATTTTTTCCGGAGCGAGTTTTTTCACATCATCAACCGTGAGCGCATCGTTGCGAAAAATTTTCATCTCCACTCCGAGTTCGCCAAAATACTGGACGAGGTTGTAAGTGAAGGAATCGTAGTTATCGAGGATGAGGAGCATAAATTTCAATTTTCCAAATTCAAAAATCCAAGGAAGAGGAGGGCTATGACTTGATGGTTTTTGCCAGGGCAATCGCGCGGAGGAGGGCTTTGGATTTGTTGACGGTTTCGTTGTATTCGTAGGTGGGATCGGAATCGGCAACGACACCGGCTCCTGCCTGCACGTGGGCTTTTCCATCTTTCAGCAGGCAGGTGCGGAGGGTGATGCAGGAATCGTGTGAACCATCGAATCCGAAATAGCCGACCGCTCCCGCATAAGCGCAGCGTTTGTTTTTTTCGAGCGAGTTGATGATCTGCATGGCACGGATTTTCGGTGCGCCGGAAACCGTTCCGGCGGGAAACGTCGCGCGGAGCACATCGTAGGCGGTGTGGGATGGATCGAGTTCACCCGTGACGTTGGAAACGATGTGCATGACGTGGCTGTAACGCTCGATGGTCATAAAATCGGTGACGCGGACCGATTTGTATTCCGCGATGCGTCCGACGTCGTTGCGGGCCAGATCGACGAGCATGAGGTGTTCGGCGCGCTC
>JBIKNX010000231.1:0-3954 GCA_044358435.1 Luteolibacter sp. | reverse complement strand
CTCCGACGGTAGAGGCTCATTCTCGAATCGGTCTGTTGTGGACAACTTTCAAGAACTTCTCGCAGCTACACAGCGCTCGGATGCCAGTTCAACCCACAGATTTTGCGGAAGAGGCTATTTTTGAATCGATTAATTGCCTTATCAATCCAAGATGATCTCTATGTTTCACATCTGCTGCCGCCCGCTGAGATCAGATGCCTTGCGAACCTAAAGGTTGAAGAAAAACCTCCCACTCCGAATCCCGCCCCCGAAAAATCAACCCGAAGAAAAATTACTTACATAAACCAATTCCAATCGTAACATCAACCATTCCATGAAACTCGCCACCCTCACACTCGTCGCCCTCTCCTCTCTGTCCGTCCTGGCTGAGGAACCGAAAAAAAACCATCTCCTTGCCAATGGTCTGGATGCCTGGACCTTCATCACCCAAGACGGCGAACAAGCCGCGGCGCCGACATGGAAAATCACCGATGGTGTCCTCTCCACCACCGGTACACCCATCGGCTATCTCCGCACCAAGGAAACGTTCAAACATTACACCCTCACCTTCGAATGGCGCTGGCAACCTAACACCGTAAAAAACAACAGCGGCGTTCTCGTCCACGTTTCAAAACCCAACCCGCCGGGCGTCTGGCCGAAATCGTTCGAAGCCCAACTCGAACACGGCAATGCCGGCGACTTCTGGTGCATCGGTGAAACCCTGACAGCCAAAGGCGAGTCTCCGAACAACGGCAAACGCTGGCTCCGCATCGCGGATCCCAAGGAAAAACCTCTCGGTGAATGGAACACCATGACCGTCATCTGCACGGAAGATTCCATCGAAGTTCACGTCAACGGAGTCCTGACCAACCATGGCAAATCCCTCTCCGCCAAAGAAGGCGCCATCGCCTTCCAATCCGAAGGTTTTCCCATCGAGATCCGGAATGTGTTGCTGACGAAGTGACGCTCTCTTATGGACCGCGCGACTCCAGTCGCGCTTCTTCATCGGGCGGAGCTGTTTCATCATTCGGTTTGATTGACTCCGCCAAAGCCCACAAAGCATTGCGATCTTTGCGGCTTTACGTTGGAATCTCAGTTCCCTAACCGCTTCCTCACCATCGCCACCACATCCCGTATCTCCTCCACTTTGAGCAGCATGGCAGCCATCAAATACACCGAACCAGCCACGCCGATGAGACCGAAGACCCCGAGTGTCTTTTTCCAAAACAACATTCCGCTGAGATCATTCAGGAACATTTGGCTACCGTAATAACAAACCGCAGCCATCACGACGGTTGCCAAGCCGATTTTAAAAAACGCGATCAACAACCTTCCAGTGCCGATATCACCCGCGTATTTCATCATCGCTGCATAGAGAAAAATGAAATTCAAACTCGCGACTATACTGGTTGTCAGAGCCAGCGATTCATGACCCCATTTGAACACGAAGACAAAGGTGTAGTTGCAAAGCAGGTTCACCACCAAGGCCATCAAACTGGCGATCATCGGCAACCAGCGTTTCTCAATCGCGTAAAACGCCGGCTGCAAGACTTTCAGTCCTGCGTAAAACAACAAGCCGCAACCATAGGCCTGCAGTGCACCGGCGGTAGCCAAGCGATCCAGTTCGTCGAATTTTCCGCGTTCGTAGAGCAAACTCACAATCGGCTGCGCCAGCACGATCAAGCCCACCGTTGCGGGAAAAACCAGAAACATCACCAGCTTCAAGCCTTTGAGCAGGGTCGGTGCAAAATCAGTCCTTGCGCCATTCATCGCCGCACGAGATAGCGCAGGCAGGGTCACGGTAGCCACGGCAACGCCAAACACTCCGATAGGTAATTGCATCAAACGAAACGCGTAACTCAGCCAACTCACCGCTCCTTCACCCACACCATAGGCAAACATCGCATTGACCAGAACATTCACTTGGGTGACCGATGCGGCGATCACCGCAGGAATCATGAGCTGAACGATTTTTTTCACACCGGAATCGTTCCAGTTGAAATTCGCTTTGAACCGGTAACCCACCGCACGCAGTGAGGGGAATTGGCAGACCAGTTGGGAGATTCCGCCGATCAAAACACCCCATGAAAATCCAACCAAGCTGCGCGGGCCCCACGAGGGATCCATCCAATATCCGATTGCGGCACCGCCTATCATCGATCCGATATTGAAAAAACAGGACGCCAGAGCCGGCATTCCGAACACATCCCGCGCATTCAACATGCCCATCACAAGAGCGGATAACGAAACCAAAGCAATGAACGGATACATCACCCTCACCATTTCAACCGTAAGGGAAATCTCTTCCGCATTATAAACCCGCGGCGTCTGACCCGATCTCGAAAACGCTGTCAGCAAATCCACAATCCATGGCGCCACAGCAATTCCAACCAACGCAACGACGCTCATGAACACCGCCGCCAATGTCATCATGCGGTTCGCCAAAACCCATGCGCTTTCAGGACCTTCGGCTTTAACTTTTTTGGAAAAAGTGGTCACGAATGCCTGGGAAAGCGCACCTTCCGCAAACAAATCCCGCAACAGGTTCGGCACTTTGAAAGCCAGATAAAAGCAGTCCATCCAGCGGCTGCCACCAAACAAGCCCGCAAACAACACTTCACGCACCAACCCAAGCACCCGGCTCAGCATAACCGCAGCGCTCACTCTCCATGTTGCCTTGACTGACATCCACGCCGTTCATCCACTATGCGGAACGGCTTTGCAACCCCTTTGAATCCATACCCCCAGTTTCCCTCTTTACGCCAAACTCCATACCACCCAAACTACACCCCGCGACTCCAGTCGCGCCCACTCCCCGGACCGCGCGACTCCAGTCGCGCACTCTTTCCACAGATCACTCCCACTCCCCACTCCCCACCATGCCCTCCCGCGGTCGCCATCAATCCACCTCCAAAGAATGCCAACGTGTCATTGCGAAAATCGAGACCATGCCAGGAGTGATCGGCGTCATCATTGGCCGCTCCTACGGGGGTAAATCCTTGGGTCAGGAAAAATCCACGGGATCGATCCGCATCCAGCGGCCCGTTTCCGGCGGTTTGAAAGCCGTGACTCAAACCGAGAAAGGCCTGCAGGAACTGTTCATCCGCACCGAAGCCGGTATGGAAGATGAGATCTCCAAAGCAATCCAGCGTCTCGGCTGATCAGCGCCGCTTGGTCCGACTCGCTCTTGGCGGTCTTTTCTTTTCCGATCTTTCCGATCTGTCATATCGCTCCGATCTTTCCGGCTGCACCACTTTGGCAGATTTCTTCGCCACCGTGGAATTTGCCGCACGCTTCACTCTCAGCACGGAATCTCCCACTTTTTTACCATTCAGCTCCTCGATCGCTTTGGTTGCCTCATCGAGTTTCGGCATCTCGGCAAATCCGAAACCTTTGGAAAGTCCCGTCTTCTCATCTTTGACAATCGCGCAAGAACTCACTTTTCCGTATTTTCTGAACAAACAAACAATCTCCGGCTGGGTGAGGTTGCGATCGATATTGCGAATGAGGATTTGCACGGTGTCGGATGGTTGAAACATGGAAGCTATCGAAAGTCGCGCCCCGTAGCCAGCGGATTATCCACGGCGGATCTTCGAACCGGTGAAAAAGATCGTCATCCGATACACCTTTTTCTCGCGAGTGGTGATGATGCCGGTCTGCAAATCCACTTTCTCCGGGATTTCCACACGATGAATATCCACCATCGCTTGGAATCCACGCTCCGAATACACATCGATCAAAATCGCAACCGCGACCGGATCATGAAAAAGCGGTTCCTCGGTATTCACCGTTGCGCGACCCGTCACGGCATAACGTTTGATGACAGGCATCATCTTATCTTGGATGAAATGCACCACTTGATGAAAGGTCTCGGTGTGCTCGACTTGGTAGCCATCCAGTCGATTCACCAGCTCTTGCCGTGCTTTGACGACAATTTCATCCGCCAGAGGGATGTGACGCAGGGTATCATAGGTG
>JBIKNX010000052.1:0-13528 GCA_044358435.1 Luteolibacter sp. | reverse complement strand
GTGGATAAAACCACCACGCTTAACGACGCACAAAATGAAAAATCAAACTCCTCAGCCAATGAGGCTTAAAAAACACGCCCATTTTCCTTTTTAGGATGAAGGATTAGAGCTTGAGCTCTATTTTATCCAACCGCACCAGCGGTTCTGGCTTTGAGTTCCAGATCTTGGGACTTTTAGACGTCTATCCCCCCGCAGCGAGGGTGATGATTTCCAGATTGTCGTTGGCCCGGATGAGGGTCTGCGGGAAGTTGCGTGGCAGAATCGCTTCCTGATTGAGTTCCACAACGACGGGCTTGCCGGTTAGACAGAGAGATTCGAGGAGTGCGGGCAAGGTGATTTCCGAATCAAGACTGTGGCTTTGTCCGTTTAGAGTGATGGTCATTGAGTGGAGATTATTGAAGATTGAACGGTAAAAATCAGATGGATGATAGGGAAACAACCATTTGGGCACGGTCTGCATTCACTAAACAATATTTTTCATTTCCACTGGGCGAGTTGCTCCGGGAAGGGACATTTTTCGCAATCGCTGAAATCTTCAAGACAGAAGTCGTGGTAGAGTTGGAGGAGTGATTGTTGGTGGGAGAGGCGGCGTAGAAAAGGACCTGCGGTTTTTTCATCGCCAAACAGTCGAATGGCTGTCCGCTTGAGTTTCTGATTGGTTGAGGCGTGACGGAGTTTGTAATAATCCTTGAACGTGAAGCGTTCCTCGTGGAGTGCGAGGGGAATCAGATGATTGGCAGCGAGTTCGAGGGCAAGATTTCTTCCGAAGACAGAGATGGCGGAAGGACTGCGGCTTGAGGTGAGAGTGTGGTGGTGGGACCAGAAATCGTGGCGCAAGCCGTGCAAAAAATCGACGAGGGGTTTCGTCGAAAACGGGGTTGCGAACGCCAGTTTGCGGAATGTGCTCCATTCCTTGATCAGTGCGCTGAGGCCGCCGACCCTGCGGTGCGGGTGGTTGGCCGGTCTTTGACCATGGGTTTTCCATTGCGGTGAGCGGCTTCCCGTCAGTTCGTAATTTGGCCGGACCTTCCACCACGTCTGCCAGAGTTCCAAAAGGTATTCCCGCGTGTCTTCAGGGGATTTGAGGTAGAGATCGGCTTCGAGAAATCCTGCGGTTCCGAGGAGGATGGCTTCGGATTCTTTGGGGTTGGCGAGCAGTGTTTGAAGTGGAGCCCTTTGGGCGAGCAGTCTCATGGGGAAGGAGTTTCCTCCGTAGCCGAGGGTTTCCGCTGTGGCTTGGAACAGGGCCGTATCCGGGTTGTGCGCGTCCGCGATGCGAAGAAATCGGGACGCCTTTTGTGAGCTGCGCCGCAGTGCCGCCTCGCGCAGCAATCGCTCGACAGCGATTTTTGGAATTTTCCTCAGGGGTTGAAAGCAGCGACCGGGAATGGAAATGGCGGTTTCGCGTGATGGCAGGCGAAGCGCTTCGCTGAGCTGGTTCGGAGAGATGAGCAATTCCGGCACCTGGCGGTGGTTTGAAGTGCGAACAAACATTTCCCGCTGATTCGGCTCGAAGGCGACATGCAGGATGGTATTGGAAAATGCCGGATTGGTGGAGTGACCGTGAGATTCCCAATCGGAAGTTCGTGAATCGATTTCGATATCTCCTGTGAAATGCAAACCATTGATTTCGATGGCGGCATGGGAGAAGTCAGGACCCGGTCCATGGTTCCATTCGCCAAACTGGGTGATCCGAAGCGTGCCGCCGTCCTTGAGTCGGAAATCGCGTCCGAATGCACCGGAAAACCACAGTGCCTGCAGTTCAAGTTCTGGGGGAAGTTTCGGAGCGGCGACCTCCTCGAATGCAAGGGGAGGATGCCAAACGCTCTGAAGTAGAAACTCGTAATTCATTCAAAATGGTATCACTTAACGGGGCTGGCCGGCTGCCGGAGGCACGGACTTTTGGAGAATATCCAACCATTTGGCAAGAGCTTCGGCTTCCGGCAGGTTGCCGTAGGTTTTTTGAGCGGATTGGATGAGTTGGATTGCGAACAAATCATTTTTTCTGGTGCGCTCGATAGCGATGAGCTGGAGGTCTTGGCGTAATTTATCGGAGTTCTCTTTGTAGGAATCGCGTGCTTTTTTAAACCAGATTTGGGCGTTCGGAATGTCTTTTTTGATTAGATATTCATTGGCAAGGCTTTCGGCAAGCCTGCCCGTCGCGAGCTTTTGGTTGGCTAGCTCCAGTTTTTTCATTCGTAGGTTGTCATCATCCGGCCATTGGCGGGAGGCGGCGCGGATGGCACGGAAGTCGCGGTCCTTTTCAAGGATTTCACCGGTTCCTGAGAAGTGCATGAAGGGACGGTAAAGCGGATCTCCGAGCACCATACCCTGCCATGAATGAACCGGCATGGCCGCCGCCGCGGCTTCCGCAAAAGTCCAGCCTCTGAGGAGGCGGTCATGCAGAATGTCGAGGTGATGGCTGTTATGCAGAAAAGGTTCGTAAACGTTACCGACCGTTGCGGCAGCCCCGCGTGTTAGTAAAGCGGCGGACCAATTTTTGTTCGGATCCGTGAGTTGTTCGGCGCTGAAGGAATGAATATGAAAAGCGATGGCACCGGATCGGAACTTGAAAGACGGATTCAGAAACGGGCCGTTTACGTTTCGCTCATACCAACCATAGTAGATGGAGGCATCGGACATCGGATAGCCGGAGGGAAGCGTATCGCTGAAATGATCGGCAACCGTTGGAATGCCGCTTTTGATGTTTTGAAAAACGATGTTTTTCAACCATGCGTCGCCTTGAGGAAATTTGTTTGCAATGTCGACATATGCTCTGCCCCAAAGACCGTGGGTTTCGGTTTGCACCGCATCGGAGATCATGTTTTTACAAACCTCGAAAGTGGGGGCGTCTATCCGGCTTACCAGGACGAGATGAGGAGACCTTGCTTTGGAGAGGAGGTTTTGACTGCCGAAAAAATCATTGGGAACGGGGCCTTTGTAGTGAGGGAATTCAATCCCAAAGAGCGAGAGCTCGGAATCGACTGACGCCTGATCGCTTGTGACCATGATCCGCTCCGCTGATAATTTTTCCTTTGGATCAACGGGTGTCGCCTTGATACGGAGCGGCACGCCTCGCATCAGAACGATCGCACGAATCCGGTTTTCTTTGGGTCGCATCAAACCGCTGCGATCTTTGCCCCGCTTCCACCAACCTTTTGCGCTGAAGTGTTCACGAAGCGGTTTGAGTAATTGGATATCGTATTCCTCCCGCGAGATGTCACTGGCGGTCGGTAGGGTTAGTCCTAGAATTTGATCGTTTGGAATCTTTCGCTCGACCTGATAAAGTTCTGCCAGTTTATCCGAATCCGGACAGGCCTTGTTATAAATGACCAGGACTTGCGACGGATTGAGGTCCTGCGCATGTGAACGGAAAGTGATAACCGGACAGAGACAGCATATTGCAACCGTGACGGTGCGAAATATGGAGCTTGTGGCACGATTCATACCGGGAAGCATGAGGTATCATGAGAATCTTGCAATCCTTTGGGAGAGGCAAATTCAAACAGGTGCGAATATTTCAACCGTTTCCGCCCAGTGGGATTTTCAGACCGTCAAAGGCCGGAGAGATAGGATTTTTCAGACTCGCGGCCAAAGCCGTATGGTCGAGCTCGTGGCTCAGATGAGTCAGTAAAGTGCGCTTTGGAGAGAGGAAATCGATCAGTGCAAGAGCCTCGGGTAGAGACAGGTGAGTCGAGTGAGGGCTGTGACGCAGCGAATCGATGATTAGCAGATCAAGATTTTCCAGAAGGTGCATGGTTTCATCTGGAATGCTTTTCACATCCGGTAAGTAGGCGAAGCTGAACCCCTCCCGAGTGTCGAAACGGTAACCATGGGTTTCCACGGTTCCGTGAACGACGGGTAGGGGATGGATGGTTAGATCTCCGATGGTGAACCGCTTTGAGATGGGACGAGGGTCCGGTTTGATGTAGCCGCTGTGGGTGTTTTCGACATGAAATGCCCAGCCGAACATTTGGATCAGGACCTTGAGACAAGAAACGCTGGCATAGAGGGGGAGCGGATCTTTTTTGCCCCAACAGAACGCCCGAAGTTCATCAAATCCGACGACATGGTCGAGGTGTGAATGGGTATAGAGAACCGCATCTATCGACGTGATGTTTTCGCGCAGTGCCTGCTCGCGAAGATCCGGCCCCGAATCGATGAGGATTTGAGTTTCCGGGGTATGGATGAAAAGTGAGGCACGGGTCCGGTTGTTGCGTGGATCGGCGGATTTGCAAACCTCACAGACACACCCGATAACAGGAACACCGACAGAAGTGCCGGTGCCCAGAAAAGTCAGATATGCGTCATGGATTGACACCTTGTCAGTTGGTTTGGGGATCAGCCGCAGCAACCACCGCCGCCGCCACCGCCGCAGCAACCACCACCGCTGTTGTGTTGGGCTTCCGCGATTTCTTCATCGGTCGGGGTGCGCCCGAGTTCGAGAGTCATTCCGACGTATTGGGTGATTTCCTTCTGGATGCTTTCAAGAGCGCGTTGCGCATCCATGAAGCTGACAGCGATCGGATTGTTGAACAGGGCGTCACGGGAGTTTTCGAAAGCTTTGATTTCGGCAGCACCGAGTTCCACGCCAGCGTGTTGCTTGTGGTGAAGTTCTTCGCCTTTTTCGTGGACGGTTTTGTATTGGAGCTTGGCGGCGTCGTTTGAGAGAAATTTCTCAACATCGGCCTGAAGCTTTTTGAATTCCGCATCGTTTGCGATTTGATCGCAGAGTTCTTTGGTTTTTGAGATGATGGATGATTTTTCGAGTTGTGTGCTCATGGTGGTTTGTTGTTGCTGGCGGTGGATTGTGTCCCCATGCCATGATTTCAGAGTTTCGGATTTCTTTTCGGTCAGAGGGTGAATTTGAAAATTTATTTTTTAGGAATGGCGGATGTGATCCGCCGCCACGGTTATTTCGGAGTTGATGCGGCTTCGTGTTGTTCTTCGGCGGCTTCGAGTTCGGCGCGTTCTTTGGCAATCACACGGACGAGCTTGCGGGTGGTGGTTTCCCAATCTGCCAGGAGATCCGCAGCTTGCTTCGAACCGGTTTTCTCCAGGTGAAGCTGGATGAGGGATTTGACCTCATCCATATCTTTCGGGCGGCTAACGGGCAGGGCGACGACCATTTCGTTGTTGACGCGGGAGTAGAATTTACCGTCGACATCGTAGACAAATGCGGTTCCTCCGGACATGCCGGCGCCGAAGTTTTTGCCCGTTTTTCCGAGGATGACGACAGTCCCGTTGGTCATGTATTCGCAACCGTGATCACCGATGCCTTCGACAACGGTGGTGGATCCGGAATTGCGAACCGCGAATCGTTCACCGGCGCGGCCATTGGCGAAGAGGTAACCGCCGGTGGCTCCATAAAGGCAGGTGTTGCCGACGATGGAGTTTTTCGCAGCTTCGAATTTCGCGTCTTTGGAGACGCGGATGATGATTTCTCCCGAGGCCATTCCCTTGCCGACGTAGTCGTTGGCCTCACCGATCAGTTCGAGGGTCACACCGTTCACGAGGAAAGTGCCGAACGATTGGCCGGCGGTGCCGTTGCATGTGATGTGGATGCTGCCTGATGGAAGGTCGTTGTTTCCGAAAATCTGGGCAATGCGGCCTGAGAGACGTGTGCCGATATTACGGTCGGTGTTGACCACGTCATAGGTGAGCGCGACTGGAGCGCGATCTGGGATCAGTTTGATGGCCTCGAGCATATCCGCTGTGACCGAACCCTCACCGTATTCAGGTGATTCTGACGGAGTGAGACCCGAGATGGCCGCCACGATGTCTTTCAGGATCGTGATGTCCAATGCGGTTTTGGCGATGCCGTCATTGCGATCCCTCATGCAGATGCGTGCGACCTCGGATTCTTTTTTCTCCGAGGCCTTGGCGACGGCCGGGACGACATCCTTGAGGAGGCGGGTGAAATCGAGTGTGTTGGCTTTTGGGTGGCTTGGAACTTCGCGTTGGATGAGGAATTCCGGGCGACCTATCAGATCATCGAGCTTGCGGATGCCGAGTTTCGCCATGATTTCGCGAGCCTCATGCGCCACGGCGTTGAAATAGTTGATGACCATTTCAGGCGTGCCTTTGAATTTGGCTCGGAATTTGGGATCGGTGGTGGCGACGCCGACGGGGCAGGTGTTGAGGTGGCATTTCCTGACGTAAACGCAACCCATGGCAATCATTGCGGTGGTGCCGAAATTGTATTGCTCGGCGCCGAGGATGGCTGCGATGATGACGTCGCGGCCGTTTTTGATACCGCCGTCTGTGCGGAGGATGACGCGGTCGCGAAGGTTGTTGATGATGAGCGTCTGTTGGGCTTCGGAAAGCCCCAGTTCCCAGGGGGAGCCAGCGTGTTTGGTTGAAGATAATGGCGAGGCACCAGTGCCGCCGTCATGACCTGAGATCAGGATGTTGTCAGCGGAGGCTTTGGCCACGCCGGCGGCGACGGTTCCGACTCCGGCTTCAGCAACCAGTTTGACCGTGATGCGCGCGGTCGGGTTGATTTCCTTGAGATCGTGAATGAGCTGGGCGAGATCCTCGATCGAGTAAATATCGTGGTGAGGAGGTGGCGAGATCAGCTGGACTCCCGGCTGCGTGTTACGCAGGCGGGCGATCAGAGCGTTGACTTTGTGACCCGGCAGCTGTCCGCCTTCTCCGGGTTTCGCGCCCTGCGCCATTTTGATTTCAAGCTCATCGGCATGGATCAGGTAGTTGGCGGAAACGCCGAAGCGTCCCGAAGCGATTTGCTTGATATAAGAGCGGGCGGAGTCGCCGTTGGGGTAAGGTTTGAAACGGACGGGATCCTCACCGCCTTCACCCGAATCGGATTTTCCACCGATGCGGTTCATCGCGATCGCGAGTGTTTCGTGGGCTTCGGGTGAAAGTGCGCCGAGCGACATTGCCGCAGTGGTGAAGCGGCGACGGATGTTTTCGACCGGCTCGACTTCGTCAATGGGGATCGGACCTGAGGTTGCGGGTTTGAAGTTAAGGAGGTCTTTGATCGCAACCGGGTTGCTTTCAAGGCTCACTCTGACATATTCCTCGTAGTCTTCCGGTTTGCCGGATTTGACGTAGTTGTGAAAATTTTTGATCACCTCGGTAGTGAAAGAGTGGCGTTCGCCGGATTTGCGGTAGCGGTTGTAGCCTGGATCACCGAGATCGAGGGTTTTGCCGGATGGGACCTCGGTTTGGTAGGCTGCCTGGTGGCGGATGAGCGATTCCTCGGCGATCTCCACAAAAGAGATGCCGCCGATTTGAGAAGGTACCCCGGTGAAGGAGAAATCGACAACATCATCGCCGATGCCGATCGCCTCGAAGGTTTGTGATCCTTGGTAGGAGTTCAGGACGGATATGCCCATTTTTGACATGATTTTCAGCAAGCCTTTCTCGAGGGCTTTGCGATAGTTTGTCATCGCCTTCTGCGGTGTCATGTCATCACCAAGTTTGTTTTTGCCTTGGTCTGCGGCGACAAGCTGGCGGACGGTCGCATAGCCGAGATAAGGAACCACCGCGGTGGCACCGAAACTGAAAAGACAGGCGATTTGATGCACGTCACGCGCCTCGCCGGTTTCGACAACGAGGGAAGCGCGCATGCGTTTGCGGATGCGGTTGAGATGGTGATGAATGCTTCCGGTTGCGATGAGGGCGGGAAGGGGAACGCGTGTTGCGGAGGTGGCGCGGTCCGAGAGAACGATGATGGCGATCTTTTGATTGACCGCTTCCTCGACTTCCTTGCAGAGCTCGTCGATGCGGGTTTTGAGTCCGTCTTTTCCGGAGGAAACGTCCCAGGTGCAATCCAGGACGTGGGAGGGGAAGCCGTGTTCCGCCATATGGGTGATTTTTTCCAACTGATGCTCAAAGAGGATCGCGGAATCAAGCGAGATGGAATGGCAATGGGCGGGGGTTTCTTCCAAAAGATTTCCCTCCGGTCCCAGGCCTGCTCCGAGTGACATGACCGCCCATTCGCGGATCGGATCGATGGGTGGGTTCGTGACTTGGGCGAAGCGTTGTTTGAAATAGGTATAAAGCAAACGTGGATGGCTGGAAAGAATGGCGAGCGGAATATCGTCACCCATTGAGAAAACAGCCTCTTGTGCGCCTTTGATCATGGGTGGAAACACCATGTCGAGTTCCTCGAGGGAAATCGCGTTGGCGACTTGCCGGCGTGAGAGATCGAGTTCATCGAATTCGATTTCCGGAACGTGAGCGGAAGGAGAGATGAATTTGCGAAGTTCGAGGCGATTTTCATCGATCCAACGTCGGTAAGGTTTCTGGCGGGCGAGATCTTCTTTGATTTCAAGATCCTGTCTGAGAATGCCGGTGGAAGTGTCTGCGGAGAGCATTTGGCCCGGGCCGAGACGACCTTTGCGGATGACGTTGGCGTCATCGAAAATGACCGCACCTGCTTCCGAACCGATGTAGAGAAATCCATCCGCGGTGACTTTGTAACGTGAGGGTCGCAGGCCGTTGCGGTCGAGCGAAGCGCAGAGTTTCGTGCCATCTGTGAAGACCAGACCGGCGGGTCCGTCCCAAGGCTCTGAGAAAGAACGGATGTATTGGTAAAAGGCGCGGAGTTCATCGGAGATGTCCTCGTCGTTGCGGTAGGCCGGTGGAACCAACATGCACATCGCGTGCTCGGGTGAGCGGCCGGAAAGGATGAGTAGCTCGAGGCAGTGATCGAGCGATGCGGAATCCGACTCGCCGTGGCGGATGAGATTTTTAACGATGTCAATTTCGTCTCCCCAGACCGGCGATTCGAAAAATTCCTCGCGAGAGGTCATCCAGTTCCTGTTGCCTTCAACCGTATTGATTTCTCCGTTGTGGCACATCATGCGGAACGGTTGTCCGAGAGGCCAGGCGGGAAAGGTGTTGGTGGAGAAACGTTGGTGATAGAGACAGATCGATGTTTCGAAATCAGGATTGGTGAGATCGGCGTAAAAGGCACGCAATGCGGCGGGCATGGCGAGGGCCTTGTAAGAGATCAGGCGATTCGAGAACGTTGGTATATAGAAGCCGTTGATTTGCGAGGTTGCGTGTTCAATTTCACGGCGGCAGAGGTAAAGTTTGCGCTCGAATTCGAGTGAGTCCATGCCTTCGGGCTTGAGCATCAGGAGGTGCTCGATTTCAGGTCGGGACTTCTGGGCGATTTTTCCGAGGGCGTCGATGTTGACGGGCACCTCACGCCAACCGATCGCGGGGATGTTGCGTTTGGCGATGGTGTCGGCGGTGATTTTTTTGATCGATTCGGTCTGTTTGTCGTTTCCTGCAGGGAAAAAGAAAACGCCGACCGCGAGGTCTGCGGGGTTGGTGAGCTTGTGGCCAAGAGATTCGGCGGCCTTGGTGAAAAGCGGGTAGGGAATTTGAGAGAGAATGCCGGATCCGTCGCCGGTTTTCATGTCGGCATCGACCGCACCACGGTGGGTCATGCAGGAAACGGATGTCAATGCGTGGTCCAATACGGTGTGGGAGCGTTTCCCATCAAGCTGCGCAATCGCGCCCATGCCGCAGTTGTCGTGTTCACGGCTGAGGTTGTGTAAGGAGTCGGTTACGAGAGGGGTGCTGGAATGATAGAAAGGATTGGTCATGTGAGCGGGTGGGAAATAAAGAGCAGGTGAAGCCGAGGGACAAGCAGGAATTGTGCGCGAAAGGGGCGGATTGCCAATAAAAGCGAATGAGCGCCAAACTTTACAAAATTGAGCGTAAATGATTGGGGTTAGGCTGGGAAGATGGAGTCATGGAAGCGCGCGGTCCATTCGTGAAATGGTCATATGATCGGCAAGATCTTGATTTTGCGACCTGCCGCGTGCGGAAGGAGACAACTCCCTAGCGAAGTCCCTTGAGCCCCTCTTTGGCTGGCTTTTCAAGAACCATATCGGTGATTGAGCTACGGCGGCCGTTTTTGTAGCTGGAGACTTGCATTTTGTGAAGTGTCCAAACTTCGTCGCTGACTTTCATGACATCTTCAACAAGGAATTCTTTGAGGATTTCACCGTTTTTGGCGTGACCGTGGACTTTCATGAAAGCACCGAATTTTGTATGGACCCAGACGTAAACCGAAAAATAGTTGCCAACATCCTTGGCCGGTTTGTCGAGCCGTAGTTTGTAAGTTTCAAAGGTTCCGATGGTTTCGATGCCTTCGAGTTTTGGCTCAGGCCAGTAAAAGAAACGCAGTGCCAGGTCTTCGTAGGTTAGATCCGTGCCCGCAATCGATTCCGTGAGCTTGTTTCGTGGAAAATCGATTGTTTTACCGTGGATGATTTCAAAGAGATCGTATTGGTCCTCGTTGAGGCGGAGATGGAAAACCCTCCAAGTGCCGTTTTCCAAGAACTGGAACTGAATGTCTTTGCCTTTGAGAAAAATGGTGATCGGTATGTTTTTTCCGTTGTTCGCAAGATGGCCTTTGAGCCCCTCATCGAGCTTGGTGAGGGCGGCACTGAGACGCGCGCCTTCGAGGATGAGGTTGGGATCGGGTTCCTGCCCATGCAATATCGAGCAGGCGAATGCGACAGTTGCGGCGAACGTGAGAAGAAGAGGTTTCACGGAGGAAACATAACCAAAGATGGGCCTTCGACAATGTTTCGATGAAAAAGATTGGATCTGTAGCCAAAGACCAAACCTCACCACTCAAGGTTTTGGGTGGTTCTTCTCCTTCATGTTAAACCTACGGGATTGACTCCGCTGCGCTTCGTCCCTGCGGCTTGCGCTGCGCGGATCGTAAGAATTTTCGCTATGAGCTAAATCGGCAGTCGAACCCGGTTGCCAGAGGCAAGGGGCTCACTTACTAGAAAGACCAAACCCCACCACCCAAGGTTTTGGGTGGTGGGGTTTGGTCGGGCTAGCGGGATTCGAACCCACGACCTCTACACCCCCAGTGTAGCGCGCTACCAGGCTGCGCTATAGCCCGTTTCCGGAAAGGCGCTTAAAAAAGCAGTCCATTACCGTGTTGGCAAGCACGTAAAACCATGTGATGAATTTCTCCGTGAACAAAATCAAGACAGCGATCATCGGAGCCAGCGGTTACACCGGAATGGAATTGCTTAGAATTCTTCTGAGTCATCCATCGGTCGAACTTACCGCAGTCACCTCACGCACGGAAGCCGGCAAAAGACTTGATGAAGTCTTTCCCCGCTTCGCAAAGGCTAATGCGGCGGGATTGGAATTCTCCTTGCCCGATCCCGATGCGATCGCCGCATCAGGCGCGAGGGTTGCCTTTCTTGCCCTTCCGCATGGAGTGGCGGCGGAAATTGCGACCGCCCTCCTGGAGAGAAAAATCAAAGTCATTGATCTGAGCGCTGATTTCAGACTGCGTTCGGCCGCGGTTTATGAGGAATTCTACAATCATCCTCATCCGGCCCCCGAACTTCTCAGTGAAGCGGTCTACGGTCTTCCTGAAATTCACGAAGCATCGATCCAATCGGCACGGCTCATCGCCTCGCCGGGTTGCTATCCTACCAGCATTATCCTGCCATTGATCCCTTTGTTGAAGGCAAAACTCATCGATCCATCCACCATCGTCGCGAACTCCATGAGTGGTGTGAGTGGTGCCGGACGGAAAGCGGATGTCTCTCTGTTGTTCTGCGAATGTAACGAATCCGCACGAGCCTATGGTGTTCCAAAACACCGGCATCTGTCAGAGATCGAGCAGGAGCTATCGCTTGCGGCCGGTCAGACCATAACCATCTCGTTCATCCCGCACTTGATCCCTGTCAATTCAGGCATCGTTACCACCACGACGGTCAAGCTGGCGGCCAACGTCACGGGCGATCAAATTTCCGCCGCCCTCGAAAACGCCTACGGAAATCAACCTTTCGTCCGTCTGCTCGGACGCGGCAAACCTGCGGACACGAAAATGGTCACCCGTACCAATTTCATTGATATCGGTTTTGAGGTCGATCCACGCACCCATCGCCTGATCCTCATGTCGGCCGAGGATAACCTCGGCAAAGGCGCAGGCGGTCAAGCCGTGCAATCCTTCAACCTCATGCACGGCCTGGAGCCGACTGCAGGTCTGGATGTTTGGTAAAGAAGTTCGTTCACCAAAAAGGTTGCCCGCCCTCCATCCATCCTAGGACAGATGTCAGAGCGGTCGGATGAGCTCGCTTGGAAAGCGTGTGTGGCAGCCATGATACCGAGGGTTTGACTGCAGATTTCGCTCATGACGAAATTCCTGCATTCGCGGAGCACAAATCGCAGGGACGGAGCTCTGCGGAGCCAATCCCTTTATGTCGCAAATGAGGAGAGTAAAAGCAGCTACTCCTGCACGGTATGATTCACCGTCACCAACCGAACCCATTCCCTCCTATTTGGTAAAAATACTCATTCGTCAAAAAATGAGCTTGCCCAGCCATCCGACCCTACCTAGCTTCCCGCCCTCCAAGGACAGATGTCAGAGTGGTCGAATGAGCACGCTTGGAAAGCGTGTGTAGCAGTAATGTTACCGAGGGTTCGAATCCCTCTCTGTCCGCCATCACCCCAGTCCTGCTCGCAGGGTTGGGGTGATGGCGTTTACGGGTTGGGCCAAGAACCCCTTGCCGCAGCCCCGACGAGTCGGGGCGAAGCTCAAGGGTTTGAATCCAAGTAGCGGTTCGTAGGGCAGCACTTGTCCGCGTGCAACGCGAGCCTAACTGGTTTGGACGGAGCAGAGAGAGATGAGAAGCCCTTGCTTGTCATCTCAGGAACGGTTCCACCGCTTCCGTTCATTTCGATCTTTAATTTTTCCTTTCCATGGAAATCGCTCTCGTTAGGCTCCTAGTGACTTGAAATTCGTTCTACGAAGTCATTTCCACGAGTCCGCATATCCACAACCCGATCCAAACCCTTCAATTACATCTCATGCGCATGAAAAAGCCCATCTTCTCAGCCATCGCCAGCACATGCGCCATCATCGTCGCCTTGTTACCCGGAACAAGCGCATGGGCGCAAAACAAGCCAGCTTCCGGCAGTGAACCGGCTTACTACACCGCTGCAAACACGCCGATTTTCAATCCTTATCCCAACATCAATGACAAGAGGCCATGGCTGGTGAAAAATCTTGGTCCGGTTGGCATCGGTATCAATTTGATCCGTCCGGGCATGACCATGCAGATCAATAATGTCGAGAAAGGTTCACCTGCGGAGGCAACGGGTAAACTTCAGAAAGGTCAGATTATCGAGAGCATCAACGGCAGGGTTCTTAAAGATAGCGATCCGCGGGTGATTCTTGGTGACATCGTCACGGAGGCTGAGGCGAAAGATGGCAAGGTTGCTTTGAAGATCAAAGATGTGGGTGAAGTGACGGTTTCCATTCCAGTGATGGGCGCTTACAGCAAGACTTGGCCGGTGAATTGTCCGAAGTCGGATAAAATTGTCCGAAACCTCGCGGATCTCATTGGGAAGCAGGCTCAGCCGAAATGGGGTTCGGTCATGTTTCTTCTCTCCACTGGTGAGGAGAAAGATCTCGCCGTGGTACGCGCTTGGATGAAGGATATCAAGTCGATCGGTGGATTGAACTGGGAGAAGGGTTATAAAGGACCGGGTCTTTGCGAATACT
>JBIKNX010000230.1:0-4004 GCA_044358435.1 Luteolibacter sp. | reverse complement strand
AGGATCCCAGCGGCCTTTGGGGACATCGCCTGGCAACGGTGAAACGCAATGGGCGTCTGCCGGGTTACTCACACATTAACAACCCGAGTTTGAGCACGCTCATCGGCATGCAACTGGCTTTGAAATGCGGGATCGATGATCCCGAAATCAAAAAGGCTGTGGCCAAATCCGTCGCTTTTTATGAAACGTTCTCCGGAGAGGGCTCTCTGCCTTATGGGGTGCATGATCCGAACTCCAAGATTTTCAATAACAACGGAAGCAGCGCCATGGCTGCCGTAGTGATGGCGCTCGCCGGAGAAAAAGAGGCGGCTGTTTTCTTCTCCCAGCAGGCGGCTGCCGCGCACAACATCCAGGAAACGGGTCACGCGACTCACTATTTCAACATCCTCTGGACACCCATCGGCGCGAATGTCGCCGGACCTGCTGTCTCACAGGCATTTTTTGATCGAGGCAACTGGGTGCGCACTCTCTATCGCTCATGGGATCACCGTTTCACGTTCAATGGCGGCAAACAAAACAGCTGCAATGATGATGGCTCCCTCTTGCTCGCTTACTGCATGCCACGCGCCAAGCTGGTCATCACCGGTCGCGAGGCAGATCCTTCGCTATGGGTAAAAGCCGATGAAGCGGAGAAAGTCGTAGGTGCCAGCGAGATCGATTACAAAAGCCTGAACGTAGATCAATTGATCGGGTTGTTCGGGCATCTCGCTCCGCAAGTCACGCGCAACGCGCAATGGGAACTCAGAAGCCGTCAGGGAGATTTCATTCCGAAGCTCGTGAAACTCATGGCAAGCGGTACGGTCACCGAAAAACGCACGGCGATCGGTTTCTTCGGTTATCAATGCCCTCCCGAATGGGCCCTGCCGCAGACCGAACGGATCGGCGCTATCCTGAAAAACACTTCCGAGCATCCGAAAGTACGCGCTGCGGCAGCCGATGCCCTGTCCTCCCATGGAGAGAAAGCCTACGTTTACTACCGGGACATGCTTGAATTCATCATTGCGGATGAAGCGAACGATCCGTTCGGCATCTTGGACAAGGAAATGGCCATGAGCATGAGTCGCATGCTGCCCGATCCGTTCGCCAGCAAGCAGGTGACCGATAAAAAACTCTACTATCAGGCGGCACTCAAGCTGGCCGATCACCCGAGACAAAACACCCGCGCAGTCGGCATGGGCATGCTGCAAGGCATGCCACCCGCGGACTTTCATCTGGTGGCGGACAAAGTCGCGCATGTCCTGAAGAATGATGATCCGAAATACCATTCCTATCACAATCCCATGTCCTCCTCACAAGCCGCCGCGCTCATCCTCTCTAACATGGAAGTGAAAGACGGCCTGGAATGGGCATGGGAAATGATCAACAGCGAAGGCGGCAAATTCGGTTTCAAAGGACGCGCGCTGTTGGGCATCATGAAAAACTACGGCCCCACAGCCAAACCCTACCTGGATAAAATCGAGGCCGATCCCAAGCTCCAGAAATCCTTGAGCGAAGGAAAATTCAAAGGCCTCTATAACGAGATGGTGAAAGCCGTGAATACAGGCGAAGCCAAACCTCTGAAGACCCTCGAAGAGGCGAAAAAGACGATTCAATAATCCGGGAGATCCGCCTCCTCACTTGGTAAGGTCCTGCACCGGGCCATACCCGATCGTGCTGAACGGACCAACTGGCATTCCGTCTTTGTTATATAGAATGTTTCCGCTCGGATGTTGGGTATACGCGTATCTGACCGCGATGGGTTGTTCGACGTCCTTGGATGATACCAACAATTCGGATCCATCGATCCTGCCCTCGGCCCAATGCCAGGTTCCGTCTTTCGCCTGAACCGACAACCACTGCAACGCCGCGTCAGGAGTCGCTACCGGCGGAAGAAAGCCCTCTTTTTTCGCGATCATCAAACCGCTCTTCGCATCGTCGGTAAAAGACACGCGCACGGTGCTTCCTTCCATTTTATGGCTCTTGTAAAGCGGGCAAGCGGACAACTCTCCCAGTCCGTAGACTTTTTGTAAGACCGAGCGGGCAAGACGATCACCGGTGTTGTATTTGTTAGGCGGATGTTCGCCGCGAGCGCCGACGTCGATCGTCACCGCCATGCCCGTATTCTCAAGCGCCAGGGTTTCGACACACGCCTGACGAATCTCCGCCCTTCCATCTCCGCCGGCGGGATTGTCGGTGGATGATTCGCCAATGCCCGGCAACTGGACGAAATGGACGGGAAAACTCCCTTGGTTCCACGCCTTGCGCCAACCCGTGATCAGTGATTTCAACTTGGGTTCATATCCGCGGCCATCCTTTTCGTTGCTCTCACCCTGATACCAAATCACCCCACGTATACCGAAGCCGACCAAGGGCGCGACGAGGTCGGAATAGTTTTTACCAATCGCGTAGGGCTCCTGATTCAGCCAGGAATCAATATTGGAACCACCCACGGCCGTAGCCATGATACCGATGGGCACCAGCGCATCCTGTTGCAAACGCCGGGCGAAAAAGAACGCTGTCCTCTTGAATACCGGTGCCGTTTCGGGAGAGCAGACAACCCATGCCGCGTCACCGGGAACGAACTGGCGCAGGGCGGGATAATTCGCTTTCTCAAGGGTATCCTGTGGAAAATGGCCGCCTTTGTTCGTCCTGAGTGCGCCGGCCATGTTCGATTGACCCGCACAGAGCCAGACATCACCCATCACCAGATCCTTGATTTCCTTGACCGCTTCTTTGCCTTCTTTTTGGCAACTGACCGTCATGGTCTTGCCCTCGGGACAGTCGTTGACCGACTTGAGTTGGATCCCATCGATAGGCTCAAGAACGACCTTCCATTTTCCCTCACCGTCGGCAGTGGCGGTCTTTGTCTGGCCGGCAAACGCGACGCTCACCCTTGCTCCGGGTAGTGTTGTCCCGAACACGGGCAACTGAATCTTCCGCTGGAGGATGGCATGATCCAGAAACGGAAGCGCCATCCGCGCCTCCAAAGTTGGAGTCGGCACAGCGGGTTCCTCCGCCTGCTCAGCGGCATCGACCGTGATCGTGATCCATATGAGGTTCAACAAAATCGTGATCCATAGCGTCTTTGAAGTCGGGAAGCGTTTCATCATCGGTGCGACTCTTTCAGCTTATTGATTCGATGACCAGAAGTTTGCCAGTATCAGTGGGACGCATGGACCGCTGGCCCGAAGGATTTGGATCACGACGGTTCCGTTCCGTTCGGAGTGCCACGATCTATGGAGGCAAGGGACGTTTTCTCATCTCATCCGATTGTCCAAGCGAGACCGTCCTGCCATACGTAAAAAAATTTCATTCACGGATAAAAATGGGGGCCGAAGATCCATTCCGCTTTCTCCCCAAAATTCCATATTTCGGTGCGATCAACAAACTCACCACAAACAACAAGGCCTGCGCCAGAACCATACAGCCACTTGTCGATGCGTCTGTGTGAAAGCTCACCCAAATCCCGATCACCGTCGAGATCACGGAGGATAAAACCGCGATCATCCACATGCGGTCAAACCGGTCCGTCCAGAGATAAGCCACGCAACCCGGAGTAATCAGCATCGCCACCACGAGAATGATCCCGACCGCCTGCATCGCAACCACGATCGCCAGGGCGAGCAAGCCGAGCAGCAAGTAGGTGAGAAACCGATCCGGCAAAGCCATCACTCGGGCTTGAACGGGATCGAAACAAATCAGCAGCAAATCCCTTCTCAACAACAAACTCACCACCAGCACGCAACCGCCCAACAAAAAAGTCTGATTCGCCTGCGCGGTGCTGATACCCAAGATATTTCCGACCAGGATATGATCCAAATGCATGTCGGACGGGGTCTTGCTGAAAAGCACCAGACCCAACGCAAACAAGCCCGTATAAACCACACCCATCGCGGTTTCTTCCTTGATCCGACTGTGGCGTTTCACAAAGCCGCTTCCGGTCGCGCACAAAAGACCCGCGAGAAACGCACCCAAAGTCAGCGGCAGCGCGAAAACATACGCCAGGACAATCCCCGGCAAAACCG
>JBIKNX010000051.1:0-13722 GCA_044358435.1 Luteolibacter sp. | reverse complement strand
TCGAATCGGTCTGTTGTGGACAACTTTCAAGAACTTCTCGCAGCTACACAGCGCTCGGATGCCAGTTCAACCCACAGATTTTGCGGAAGAGGCAAAAAGCTCAGTCCCGAAGACCTCGGGCTTGATCCCGCACATGTGTCCGAACGGCTTATCCAACTCGGACACAAGCGGCTCATCCCGCGCGACGCTTTGCAGGCATTCGCCCTGATCGAATCACGCGTGCAAGCATCTGTCGAAAGTGCCAGCTTCCCGTTCCTGGGTGGTATCGGTCGCTTCGTTCCCAACCCTCGTCTTGGTGACTTGACCGACACCCTAGACAAGCTGCGCGACGAGTTTCGTGAAGCGACACTCGACTTTGTCGCAGGCTATTCGCCATTGCGTGAAAACGCGTTGGCCGAATGGCGTGAAGCCGCTCAGCACATGAACGGCAGCGCAGAGCGCTTAATCGCTACCATCGAGCAATCGTTCCCGCCCGCCGGGGACATCGCCAAGCGCTTCGCCTTCGAGACGCGGCTATTCCAAATCGCAGCGCCCGACAGCATCCGCTTGGAAGTTGTAGAAGGCGTCGCTGAATTTGAAGCTGTCGAAGACCGTCGCCGGATCTCGGATGAAGCTACACGCCGACTCCAAGCAGATCTCGACGGATTCATCCGAGAGAGTGTTTCTTCCCTACGCGAGGAAACCGCCCGCCTAGCATCTGAAGTGCTCGCTACCATCGACGGCAGTGAGAACGGCGTTCACCAGCGCACGCTGAATCGGCTCACGACGTTCATCGATAGCTTCCGCACGTTGAACTTCGCTGGCGATCAGCAACTCGAATCCACGCTCGAACGATTCCGACGCGATCTCCTCAGCCGCAGCGCCGAAGAATACCGTAATCAACCCGGAGCCATGGCCTCGCTCACCGACGGACTAAGCCGTCTGCGCGAAAACGCCGTGCAACTCGCCCGCAGCGACGCGCGTGAAGTCATCTCCCGTTTCGGGCAGATGGGCATACGCAGGCTCGCGGCGGTCGGCTGAACAAAAACCCGCTCCCGGGTGTCCCATTTTGTTGGGACGCCCGGGTGAGGCTGTTTCGAATATCGTCATCAGATTGAATACAATTCAATCTTCGGATAATAATCTAAACAATCTGCTTGAACTTGGCTCGGATTGATCGTATGGGAATCTCAGACCATCGGATCGATGCCTAACGAGCAAATCAAAAAACTTCTTACCACCCTTCCCAGGGGAGCGCCCTTTGATACAGCAAAGTTGGCGGATCTGGGTATTTTACCGGACCTCGCCCACCACTATGTCAAATCGGGCTGGCTGGAAAAACTAAGTCGGGGTGTCTTCATGTTCGCAGGAGATACGCTCGACAAGGATGCCACCCTGCGTTTTCTGGGGAGGAGTATCCCCGGCCTTCACTTGGCGGCGAAAGCGGCACTGGCGCGACACGGCTTCCGGCACAATGTCGCGCAGGATGAGTTAATCGTCCTCTGGGGTGACCGCCCGAATGCGCTGCCGGACTGGTTTCAAGACCGGTTTCCTGCGCGTTACAGCACGCCGCGCCTATTCGACGACACACTGCCGCATGGCTTTGGTGTGTCCAAACTGCCAGGTCTATACCACGGCCCGGATGTTTCCGAACCCGAGCGCGCCCTGCTCGAAATGCTCAGTGAAGTCGGCGTGCAACAAGAGGTCGCCGAAGCCCGCCTCATCATGGAAGGCGTGCGCCAGTTGCGCATGGCACGCATGGCGAAACTACTGGCCGCATGCCGCATGGTGAAAGCGGTGCGGCTTTGTGTCGGCTGGTCCGAGGAACTCGATCTGCCATGGGCTGCAAAAGCCCGCGAAGCGGCGAAGGAAAAAATGGGCACCGGTCGCTGGATCACCCGCCTCAAGGACGGAAGCACAATGATCCTCAAGCCATGATGAACCGTGCCTACATCGATGCCGTCAGGTTGCTGCTCGAAGTGGCACCTGAGGTTTTCCACGACCCGGTCTTCGCACTCAAGGGCGGCACAGCGATCAATCTGTTTCTCCACGACATGCCGCGCCTGTCGGTGGATCTCGACCTGGTCTACACCGATCATAGTGCCGATCGCGACGAAGCACTTCAGCACATCGGCGCGGCGCTCGCTGCCGCCAGCGCCACACTGGAGTCACGCGGCATTCACTGCGAACGCGGCTCAAGCGCCGAGGAAACGAAGTTGTTCGTCGAACGGGCGCGGGTCCGTGTCAAAATCGAAATCAACCATGTCTTTCGCGGAACGGTTCTGCCGGTCGTATCGCGTCCGCTTTCCGAAAACGGCCAGAGCACCTTCTTCACCGACATCGAACTGCCGGTGTTGGATCCGGATGAGATTTACGGCAGTAAATTGGTGGCGGCGATGGACCGCCAGCACCCGCGCGACCTCTTCGATGTGCTGGGTCTTTACGCACGGAATGGACTCACGCCCAGGATTGTGGAATGCTTTGTCTGCTACCTCGCCGGGCACAACCGCCCGATCCACGAAGTGCTCTTCGCCAACCCCATCGACATTACCCGAGCCTACTCCAGCGAATTTGCCGGAATGACCAGGGAATCTCTGGCCCTTGATGAATTGCTTCAGGTTCGCACCCGGCTCTTTTCCGAGCTGCCATCGGCACTCACTGCCAAACATCGTGACTTTCTACTGGGCCTTCTGCGGTGCGAGCCTGACTGGTCCTTGATGCACTGCCCGCATCTCAAGGACATGCCGGCGATCCGCTGGAAGCTCGCAAACCTCCAACGCCTTCGCGAAGCGAATCCGGGCAAGTTCGCTGCCCAGAAAACCGAACTGCTCAAACGGCTTGAGCCATGACACCCATCATTCTGTGAGAAACCAACTCCGATCTATCATCGTCCGTGCGTGGTCAGCTTCGATCGAGGAAGATTACTGCCGACAACGGATCAATTCGGAACGCAGTCTCCAGGCTTCGTTCTGGGCCAAGCTAAATAGCGAGATCGGCTCCGGGCGGAGGATGTTCATCGAGCCAGGCATCACCTACTCTGACAAAGGAGTGGTAAGAAGGATCTTTCCCGACATCGTGATATGCAATAGTCGGGAAATTGTGGCCGTTATCGAGTTGAAGTTTCACCCAAAAGTCCGGCCGCCTTTTACAAAGGATCTCGCCAGCCTGAACAACATCTCGAAACACCGCAACAGCATCAGCTTGAGCAACAGCCGTTTCAACGGCATCGAGTTTGACCCCAAAACCTATACGGGTTCTTCTCAAATCCTATTCGCTTGGGCCGGCATCCATAAAGGATGTTACGATGAGCAAGACTGGGCCGCATGGCGCTACCCGCATCTGAAGGGTTGTTACGTCGAACTTCACGCGGAGACGAAGAGATCAAGCGACCCTGAAATCTATTCATACCGGGCTTGATCCTCTCCTCCGTTCGACCTCCCTCCAAATCGGGCAACTGATTTGCCTGACTTTTTCGTGCCCGTTGACTGGCACGAACCTTTCCCACCCAAGACGTCATACCATCACTCAATACGCCGACTCCGACCTCGAAAGCCTGATTTTTTCAACCACTCCTACTACCACCAGAACCACTATCAATCGCGAAGCCAATCCCACCACCTCGAAAGCCAGCATCACTCCCTAAACCAATCCACATTCCCCGAACCCGCGCGAAAGGCGGCTCCTCCACACCGGACGAGCCGCCTTTCGCGTTTCTCCAACAACCTCAAACAACAAACAACAAAACAAAGAATCATGTCTCACTTCACCACTATCCAGACACAGATCCGGGATCTCGAAGCCTTGCGCGATGCATCCGTCGAACTCGGTCTGATCATGCTCCACAACGCCAAGTGTCGCGGCTACGCAGGTATGTCCCGGCTCGCCCCACACGTCATTCAGCTCAAGGGGCCTTATGATCATACGCCTCCTTAAATAAGATGAGGCAGTTATGCCGACCCAAGAGGTTACAGGATTTTTTTGCTCCTCAGGCGTAGCGCATTCAAAATCACGGAAACGGATGAGAAGCTCATCGCGGCTCCGGCGATCATGGGGCTGAGGAGAATTCCGAAAAACGGATAGAGCACGCCGGCGGCGATGGGGACGCCGACTGCGTTGTATATGAACGCGAAAAACAGGTTCTGACGGATGTTGCGCATGGTGGCGCGGCTGAGGCGGATGGTGTTGACGACTCCCATGAGGTCGCCTTTCACCAGGGTGATGGCGGCGCTGCCGATGGCGACGTCGGTTCCTGTGCCCATCGCGATACCGACATCCGCGCCGGCGAGGGCGGGGGCGTCGTTGATTCCATCGCCCGCCATGGCGACGACGGCGCCTTTGGCTTTCAGCTCGCGGATGAGCTCGATTTTATCCTGCGGAACGAATTCGGCGTGGACTTCGTCGATCCCGAGTTCTTTCGCGACGGCCTTGGCGGTGGCGGTGTTGTCTCCGGTGCACATGATGACTTTCAAGCCCATCCTGTGAAGCGTGCGTATGGCTTCCGCGCTGGATGTCTTGATCGGATCGGCGATGGCGAAAATGCCCGCGAGCTCGGTGTCGACCCCGACCCAAACCACCGTCCTGGCTTTTTCCCGCAGCTCTCGGGCGCGTTGTTCCCAGGCGTTGGAAATCGCGATGCCGTGCTCGGAGAGGAAAGAGGATTTGCCGATTCTAACAACTTTTTCATCGGCTGTGCCGGTCACGCCGCCGGCTACGATGGATTCGAAATGGATGACGGGAAGAAGTCCGATGTTGGATTCCTTCGCGGCATCGACGACAGCGTGTGCGAGAGGATGCTCGCTGAGTGACTCGACCGAAGCGGCGAGGCGGAGGAGCGTGTCGCGTTGGAAATGGGGGGAGTGGATGACATCGGTGACACGGGGTTTGCCGGTTGTTAGAGTTCCGGTTTTGTCGGTAACGAGATGCGTGATTTTTTCCGCAAGCTCGATGGCGCCCGCGTTTTTCACCAGAATCCCCATGCCTGCCGCACGGCCAACGCCGACCATGATCGACATGGGAGTTGCCAATCCAAGCGCGCAAGGACAGGCGATGATGAGCACGGAAACGGCGTTGACCAAGGCGAATGCCATCGCAGGCGCGGGGCCGAGCATCGCCCAGATGAGGAAGGTCGCAATCGCGGAAGCGACCACGATGGGAACGAACCAACCCGCCACCGTATCGGCGCCTTTTTGGATGGGCGCACGACTGCGTTGCGCTTCCGCCACCAGATGGACGATTTGTGAAAGCAGCGTGTCACCACCGATTTTTTCCGCACGCATCACGAAACTTCCGCTTTGGTTGAGGGTTGCGCCGATGACCGGGTCGCCATCTTTTTTTGTGACCGGCATGGGTTCGCCGGTGATCATGGATTCGTCGATGTTTCCCCCTCCTTGGGTGATCGTGCCGTCGGTGGGGATTTTTTCGCCGGGACGGACGCGGAGCAGATCGCCGACCGCGATTTTATCGATCGGAATGTCTTCTTCCTTGCCGTCTCGGAGGCGCCGGGCGGTTTTTGCGGCGAGGCCGATGAGGGATTGGATCGCTTCGGCGGTGCGCGCGCGGGCTTTGGATTCCAACAGTTGACCGAGCAGAACCAGAACCGTGATCACTGCGGCGGCTTCGAAGTAGAGGCTGACCATGCCGTGATCTTTGAACGATTCCGGAAACAGGCCGGGAGCGAGAACCGCCACCGCGCTGTAGATGAAAGCCGCGCCGACGCCGGTGGCGATGAGCGTGAACATGTTAAGGTTCCATGTTTTCAGGGAAATCCATGCCTTGGTGAAAAACATCCCGCCAGCCCAGAAGACCACGGGGATAGTCAGGATCAGTTCGACCCATTGGGTGATTTCTTTGCGGAAATGAAGGCCGGGAAACAGGTGGGGCATCGCAAGAATGAACACGGGCAGGGATAGCAACGCCGCGATCCGGAATTTCCGGGTCAGGGCGCGGATTTCATGATCCTCTCCATCGTCGGCGAACAAGGGATTCCGCTCCAGCGCCATCCCGCATTTCGGACAATCACCCGGCTTCTGTGATTCAACGCCAGGGCACATCGGACAAAAGTATTTTGCTCCGCCGGAGGGTGTCGCCGCCTCGGAATGGCCGCAGCCACCGCAACAGGATTTTTTTTCGTGGGGAAGGTTCATGGAGATGATTTCAGTCTCTAGCGGTCGTAAGTTCCCGTGCTTCTCCGAACCGGCAGGGAATGGGTGACGGGATCAACTTACGCGCTGAATGATGAAGATGCAGGCTAAACCTTGGAAGGTTGAAGACCCTGTAGCCTCATAAATTGGGGATACTGAAAGTTTTCTGAGAGCTTCGACCGTTGCCTTGTTATTAATGACACTGTAGCGACTTGTTTTTTTGATCTGTTTTGCTTTGCCCTGATAGGCGTTTCGGAGCGTAGCGTAAAGACGCTCATCAGGGCAAGACTCGCTTCCTGCGCCACTTCCGGCAACCCCGGAGTCAAAAGCTACACCTCGGACACATGCGCCGTCAGCGGAAACAGACTCGGCTCCATGGGTGATCCCGTGACCAAAGTCTACGGCAATCAGGAAGTGAAATTCTGCTGCAAGCCGTGCGTCGCAAAATACGAAAAGAATCCGGAGAGATACGCGAAAAACCTCCGTTAAGAAGCATAACGCATCTCGCGGTTTTGGGTAAGATGTGGATTCCGGCATCCTTTGCCGACGGGAAAGGCTCGGTAATCGGATATCGGTCGGAAAATGATGGGCAGGAAATTGAATTTAGTTTTTGCCCCGTGGCAAAACACGCTTACGGTGTGCGGCGTCCGGTGAAAATCGGTCAAAACCTTTCCAAGTAAACCAATCCAACACACATGAGCGAAGCATATGATTCTATGAATGGCGGCGTGAGCAAATGCCCAGTTTTGGGCGGCAGCCAAGCCCACAAGGCAACCGGAACCACCGCCAATGAACATTGGTGGCCGAACCAACTCAGTTTGAAAAGCCTGCGCCAGAACTCGGAGCTTTCCGATCCCATGGATCCGGATTTTGATTACGCAAAGGAATTCAAGTCACTGGATCTCAATGCCCTTGTCAAAGACATCGATGCGCTGATGACGGATTCACAAGACTGGTGGCCGGCTGACTACGGTCACTACGGGCCGTTTTTCATCCGCATGGCCTGGCACAGTGCCGGTACTTACCGGATTCAGGACGGCCGGGGCGGCGCCGGATCGGGAACCCTTCGATTCGCACCTCTCAACAGCTGGCCGGACAATGGAAACCTCGACAAGGCGCGGAGGCTTCTTTGGCCCATCAAGCAAAAATACGGGCGTAAAATCTCATGGGCGGATCTGATGATTCTGACCGGTAACCGCGCCTTGGAAACCATGGGCTTCAAGACGTTCGGCTTCGCCGGTGGTCGCGAGGATGTTTGGCAACCCGAGGAAGACATTTATTGGGGTCCTGAAACCAAATGGTTGGCTGATGAACGATACACCGGAGATCGTGAGCTCGAGCAACCTCTGGCCGCCGTTCAAATGGGATTGATCTATGTCAATCCCGAGGGCCCGAACGGCAATCCGAATCCGCTCGCTGCAGCCAGAGATATTCGCGAAACGTTCCGCCGCATGGCCATGAATGACGAGGAAACCGTGGCGCTCATCGCCGGTGGACACACGTTCGGCAAGGCCCACGGCGCGGCCGATCCGAGCCAATACGTCGGTCCCGAGCCGGAAGGCGCTCCGACGGAGGAGCAGGGCCTGGGTTGGAAGAACAGCTACGGCACCGGTAAAGGCGCCGATACCATTACCAGCGGTCTCGAAGGCGCATGGACCACGGAACCCGCTAAATGGGACTACAATTATTTCGAAAACCTCTTCGGATATGATTGGAAGCTCACCAAAAGCCCGGCTGGAGCCCATCAATGGACGCCTCGTGATGCTGCGGCCGATGGCACGGTGCCTGATGCCCATGATCCGAACAAACGTCATGCGCCGATGATGTTTACCACGGATATGGCCCTCAAAATGGATCCGATCTACGGACCGATCTCCAAGCGCTTTCATGAGAATCCGTCCGAGTTCGCCGAGGCTTTTGCCAAAGCCTGGTATAAGCTCACCCATCGCGACATGGGCCCGATCACCCGCTGTCTCGGACCATGGGTTCCTGCCGAGCCTTTGCTGTGGCAGGATCCCGTTCCGGCGCTTGATCACGAATGCGTCAATGCACAGGACATCGCATCTCTGAAACAGACGATTCTCGGATCCGGCCTGACCATTTCCCAACTCGTTTTCACCGCATGGTCATCTGCCGCATCTTTCCGTGGCACGGACAAGCGCGGCGGAGCCAATGGCGCGCGTATTCGTCTTGCTCCCCAGAAGGATTGGCCGGCCAACGATCCCGAAGCTCTCGCAAAAGTTCTTCCGGTTCTCGAAAACATCCAAACCGTCTTCAACGGCGCGCAAACCGGAGGCAAGAAAATCTCCCTCGCGGACATCATCGTGCTCGGAGGTTGCGCCGCGGTGGAGGCCGCTGCAAAACATGCGGGTCATGCCGTAGAAGTTCCGTTCACACCGGGACGCACGGATGCCTCACAGGAACAGACGGATAAAGAATCGTTTGCAGCTCTCGAACCGGTTGCCGACGGTTTCCGCAATTATCTCAATCATGCAGCAGTGAGATCTTCGGAAGAGTTGCTCGTGGATCGCGCCCAAATGCTCACGCTCACACCACCGGAGATGACCGTCCTCATCGGCGGCATGCGCGCGCTTGGCGCAAACACCGCCCAATCGGAACTCGGAGTTTTCACCAAGCAACCCGGCACCCTGACCAACGACTTCTTCGTGAATCTCCTCTCCATGGATACCAAGTGGGCGAAATCCAAACGTTGCGAGCACTTCTACGAGGGCACCGATTATAAAACCGGAGCGATCAAATGGATGGGCAGCGCGGTTGACCTGCTGTTTGGATCGAACTCCGAACTTCGCGCCATTTCGGAAGTCTATGCGTCGGATGATGCAAAACAGAAGTTCATCGCGGATTTCGTTGCCGCGTGGACCAAGGTCATGAACCTGGATCGCTTCGATCTGCAAAACCGCTGATTCACCGGTCGCACGCAAATCATTCGGCACTGTCTGGCAAAGGCCGGGATCATTCGATTCCGGCCTTTTCTTGAAACCGATTCTTGCCAGTCCCTTCCTCCCAGCCAATCATCCGCCATCAGCAACCGCTACCCGTTCAACCCACTTATCTCATTTATCCCATGAAATTCGGAATCATCGGCGCCGGCATGATCGGCCACTTTCACGCAAAAGCCATCACCGCGATGACAGGCGGAGAACTTCAATCCGTTTTCGACCTGCGTTCGGATGCGGCGGAAAAACTGGCGGCGGAATACGGCGGGAAAGCTTATTCAAACATTGATGAATTTCTCGCTGATCCTGAATTGGAAATTGTCACGATCGGCACCCCTTCCGGGGCACACCTTGATCCTGCCCTTGCGGCTTTGAAGGCGGGCAAACACGTCATTTGTGAGAAGCCGCTTGAAATTACCACGGAGCGCATCGATCTGCTCATGGCGGCTGCCGATTTACACGGCAAAACACTTTCCGCCGTACTCAACCGCCGTTTCCATCCGGGTATGGACGCTTTCAAGAAAGCCGCCGAGGAAGGCCGCTTTGGAAAACTCACCTCAGCCTCGGCCTACGTGAAATGGTATCGTGACCAGGCTTACTACGATTCCGCCGGATGGCGCGGAACCTGGGCGCTGGACGGTGGTGGCGCGCTGATGAATCAATCGGTCCATACGGTTGACGCGCTCCTCTATCTCGCGGGTCCGGCGAAGGCGGTTACGGCTGTCACCGCGTGTCAGGCGCATGAGCGCATTGAGGTGGAAGACAGTGTTGTCGCCACCGTCGAGTTTGAAAGCGGAGCCTTGGGAGTGATCGAATGCTCAACTTGCACGTGGTCCAAAGCCGGACATCCGGCGCGCGTCCAACTCTCCGGAACCGACGGATCGGTTTTCCTCGCCGATGAATCATTTGAAATCTGGGATTTCCGCGAAGAGAAGCCCGAGGACAAAGAGATCAGATCGACCTTGATGAAAGGCCAGGAAGCAGGTCTCGGAGCGAATGATCCGACCGCTATCAATTTTTATCAGCACCAACGCAATTTTGAAGAGGTCGTGCAATCGATCCAAGAAGGTCGTCAGTGCAAAACGCATGCGGGCGAAGCCCGTAAAGCCGTGGCGTTGATCCGCGCGATCTACGAATCCGCCCAGAATGGCGGGAAAAAGATTTCTGTTTAAGGTGATTTTTACAGGCGGGACCTTATTTCCAAATCGGTAAACTGGATGCCGGGTTGAGGACTTTCGGGGGCTCGATGGCAAAGGATGCTTTTTCGCCAACCCGATAGGACCCGTAGGCGATGGGAACGACAGTGATTTTGAGAGCGGGTTCTTCCTCGACGATGGTCTTCGAAATATGGATGACCGCGGCACAATTCGGGTTTTTATTCACCTCAAGGATATCTCCCGTATTGAACCGATAGACGGCTTTTTCGTCCTCGGTTGGGAAAATATATTCCATCACCACGGGGAAGCCGATGGCCTGGGCAAAGTCGTCTTGTTTCACCAGCGCTTGAGTGCGGATGACAAAACCGGGATAGAGGAAATCACCTTTTTCCAGCTTGGTGACATCAGCGACCTGATATTCGCCTTCCGCATAAGTCAGCAGCAGGTTCTTGTCAAAATTGCGCATGTAGTTGCGCAACAACAAGGAGTTGAGCTTGGCGCGCTTGTCCTCGCTGATCCCGAAATATTTCGCATAGAGTTCGGTGGGATTGAGGGCATTTCCGTTCGGCACATCGAGCACGGTGTAGCGCTTCAACTCGGGGAGTCTTCCAAGCTTTTTAAGGATCGCGTAGTTTCTCGGGATTTCCGGATTTCCGAAAACGTGCAAACACAAGGCCCAGCTGATCACTGCGAACGATCCGGCCAAAATATTCGCAAGCGTCCACCAATAAAAAGCGGGCTTTGGCGGATCGAGTTCCTCACTCTGGGAATTGCGTTCGCGTGCCACGAAAGTTAGACCGCGCCTCCCTCGCCACAAACTTCGCCATCTTCCGCGCCTCCGCCGTCCGCTTCATCATCGGGTTCGAATGATGTGCCGCACCCGCAGGAACGCCGCGCTTTGGGATTGTTGATTTTGAATCCGGCATCCGTCAGATCATCCGAGTAATCGATCTCACATCCGCGTAACTTGTCAAAACTGTCCGCAGCGATGATGACCCGCGCCGCGCCTTGCTCGACGACTTCGTCTCCCGCCTCCGGCTCGGCAACTTTCATTTCATATTGCCATCCCGCACAGCCACCTTTGCTCACACCAAGTCGCAAACCGGCCGTCTGCGAGGCCGATTTGCTTTCCAACAAGGCTGCCAATCGGGCGCTTGCTTTGTCAGTGATTTGGATCATGGCGCAAACTTAACCGCTCATCGCGAAGTTGAAACTCCAAAGTTCGTTCGAGTGTTCGTTGTCGGGGCGGAATTCTTCAACGCAAAGCAGCAGGTGACGGTCTCACCCAATCTTTGGGGTTGAGCGAGGACGATGATTGGTCAAGCTTGCCGTTGTGGAAACTCAGTTAAGCGTTTTGCGCAGAGCGCATCGGTTGGACGGCATGGAGGCGATGGATGTCGCCAAGCGTCTGGAGTGGCTGGGTGGGTTGGTGTTTTTCGATACGGTTGGAAACATTCCAAGTGGCTGGGGCCGGGCTTGTTCCGTCATCACCGCGCAGCCGACCCGGATTTTCACGGGCGGTATCTTTCATGAAACGGATCTGGAAAAACTCCGCGAAAGCTTGCGTAAAAACGCGCGTTCGACGGGTGATCAGGGATTTCCGCAAGGCGGGTTGTGCGGTTGGGTGACTTATGAAGGCGAATTTGTTTTTGGCGAATACCACGAAATGCTGATCCGTGACGAGCAAAGCGGCGATTGGTGGGAAATCGGCGGGCTCTCCGCAAAGATCGCCGAACCGTTGCCGAGCTCGGCTTGTCCGAAAAGTTTCAGCCCACAAACCCGGCAAGAGGATTTTGTCAGGGCAGTGGAACGCGCGAAGGAATGGATTGCCGCGGGCGATATCTATCAGGTGAATCTCGCGCAGGCATTTGAGGCTGAGGTCGGTGGTGAAGGATCGCTGCTGGCGCTTTATGAGGCCTTGCGTGAAGCAACGCCTGCTCCCATGGCGGCGTGGATGGCGTTGGACGGCAAGGAAATCCTGAGCAGTTCGCCGGAGTTGTTTTTGAAAATTTCCGGAAGAGGTATCGAGACGCGGCCCATCAAGGGAACGCGTCCGAGATTCAAGGATTCCGATGAGGACAGGCGCTCGGCGGTCGAGTTACAAACTTCTCCGAAAGAGATTTCAGAGTTGGTGATGATCACGGATCTGCTGCGAAATGATTTGGGGCAGGTTTGTGAATTCGGCACTGTGGAAGTGAGCCGGATGTTGGAATTGGAGAGTCTGGCGCAAGTGCATCATTTGGTTTCGACCGTTCGAGGAAACCTACGCCCCGATCAAGATGCGTTGAGCGCGCTCGCCGCGTGTTTTCCCGGTGGCAGCATCACCGGCGCGCCGAAAAAACGTGCGATGGAAATCATCCACGAACTCGAGCCACAAACCCGCGGCGTTTATTGCGGTGCGATCGGTTGGTTGGGCTTCAATGGCGAAAGCGAATTCAACATCGCGATCCGGACTTTGGTTCGTGATGGAGAAAAACTCAGCTACCATGTGGGCGCCGGGATCGTGGCGGATTCGGTGCCGGAGGAAGAGTATCTGGAAACCCTCCATAAAGCGGAGGGAATCAGGCTCGGTGTGGAGAGGTTTCAGAGATTGAGATAGCTGCGGGCAATCGAGAGCACTTACCCCTTTTTGGAAATGCTCTAGAAGTGGGAGATAGGAGGCTTAGCAGATGAAATTCATAAACAGAATTCACCCATTCATCCTCCTCTTCTCCCACCCTGTAGAAAAATGCCGGAGCTATCCCACAGCGAATCAAATTCGCTTCAGGCGATTTCCGAAGCGTAAAATTCCTGCCAGTCGTCGAGGTTGTTCAAGTTGACGGCATCGGTGGCTTTTCCATCCGGAAGACCTACGGAAGCGAGGATGGATTGGCGGGTTTCATCCGCGTGTTGATAACCTGCGACCGCGGCGTTGATTTCAGCAATCGAGGCGGCATTCAGATTCGTCGCATGAGCGGCGAAGAATTTCTCAAACTCCACGTAACTTGGTTTTTTGCTGGCGACGAATTCGATCAACGCCTCAGGATTGACTCCGAGCGCATCGAGGAGCATCAGGTCATAGCCGGGGCCGCAATTTTTATAGCCATCGGCGAGTTTGCCCACGGCACCCAGGCACATTTTTTGCCAAAGACGTGGAAGGTGAAGAACGCCGAGAGGGCCGGCTGTGCCGGAAGATATGGTGGGGACGATTTTGTGACTCATGGTGGGCAGAGACTAAGGGGCAATTTTCATAATTCAAATTTTAATTTCAATTATCTTTGCTTTCTTTGATCCTTCCCATTTCCGTTTCATTTCTCTCTGATCAGGTAGTAATTTTTCTTTATCCTTGCCCGCTTGGTCTTGTTGGGATTTGTTCTCGGCTCGCATGTCCACACTTCCTACCGCTGACCTCCTGGCGCTTGATACGGACGGCATTTCCAGCCGCCTGTCAAAACTCAGGAGGTATCTTTGACGTTCCCGTTTTGGAAAATAAAATCCAGACGCTGGAAG
>JBIKNX010000229.1:0-4034 GCA_044358435.1 Luteolibacter sp. | reverse complement strand
TCCCGGTTGAAACGATTGATTTGCAGAAGCATTTTCCAAAACCGTGCGCGAAGCAGGTTTTTGCGCTGTGCGAAAAGCAGGTTGAGCGATCCGCCATTGAACTCCACATCGTCGGGGATGTGTTGTATCGAAAACGACATCGCGGTGGGTTTGGTGAGCACATTGAGTTCCTTGAAAAGCCGGGTGAGGTGAGGATATGTGACCTCGTTGTAGACCATGAAGCCCGTATCCAGCGGGAGCTCATTTCCATCTTCCGAAACCGTGACCGTGTTCGAATGGCCTCCGATGCGGGGGTCTTTCTCGAACAAGGTGAGATCAAAATGGCGATGCAGGAAATGAGCGCAGGCGAGTCCGGAAATACCCGTGCCGATGATGGCTATGGAGCTTTTTTTTTCCAAATGCATCACGGCTTAGGGTTGGATCTCTTCGCTTCTTCCATCACAACTTCGGGCACGGGGCGGAGATCCCAAACCAGTCCGAATATGGAGAGGAATTTCAGGATGTAATAGGTGGGATCGATTTCGTGAGGCAGGAAACCCTGTCGGGTCGAGTGGGGGAAGCGATGGTGGTTGTTATGCCAACCCTCTCCGAGCGTGATGAGGGCGAGAAAGAAATTGTTGCGCGAGTCATCTCCGGTATCGAAACGGCGTTTTCCCCATACGTGTGCGAGAGAATTGATGAAGAGGGTGCCGTGAAGCAGGAAAGTGGTGGAAATGAAGAAGGTCCATACAAAGAACTGCCACATGGTGGTGCCGAGTGATGGCGCGAAAGTTTCCAGAGCCCAGCCGCAGGCGAGCAACAGTATGCCGAATGCGATCGGGACGATTTGATCGAAGCGATTGAGAAACACCAGTTCGGGAAACTTCACGAGATCCGGGATAGCCTTGTAATTGGTGGGAAAATTCCGTTTTGAGGTCAGCCATCCGATATGGGACCAGAGAAAGCCGCTGACACGCGGTGAGTGAATGTCCTCTTCTTCGTCGGAATGCTTGTGATGATGGCGATGCGTGGCAGCCCACCAGAGAGAACCGCGTTGCATGGAGGTGTTTCCAATGACGGCGAGGATGAACTGGAAGGTTCGGGATGTTTTGTAGGAACGGTGCGAAAAGTAGCGGTGATAGAATCCTGTGATTGCAAACATGCGGATGAAGTAGAGCGCTACCGCCGCGATCACCGCGAGGGGGCTGGCACCGACCCAAATGACGCCGAGGCAGCCGAGATGCAAAAAGATGAAAGGCATGGTGCGTTGCCAATCGATTTTGTCGGGAAGGGTGGATGGATCGGGATCGCCGGGTGCGCGGTAGTCGGAATCCCACCAATGGCCGATGGTTGTGGTGAGTGCTTTGAAGCGGGAAGTCATGATTTGGACATTTTATTTTTCAAAGCGACGGCGGATCGATTCGATCACTCCACCGAGTACCGGAATCTGGCCGTAGATGTTCGTGCCTGAATCCCAGAAGTCCTGATGCATGATGACTTGCCCCGCCTGATTGAAACGGACGTGACTCATTCCGACGGATTCGACGGGATTGCCGCCATTCAATTTGGGTGCGGTGAAAACCATCGTCCAGCGGATGTAGTGATCGTTTCCGGATGAAACCGTATCATCAACCGTGACCTGGTATTGGGTCATGGTTTCCGCCGTTTTGAGAAAATAGGTTTTGATCTCCCCAACTCCGTGGTGCGTGACGAGGGTGTCGTTGAGGTAAGCGTCCGGCGCGTAAACCTTGGCGGCATTCGCCTCCACGTAGGATTTGTCGTCGATCTTTTGAAGAAACGAGGTGAAGGCGTTGAGCGATTCCTTGCTTCCCGGCGCCGAGCCTTGGGTTTTCGAAAGAACGGTTTTGTATTCCCTGACCCGTGTCGTGCTGTCGAAATGGGGCGCGCAAGCGGGTATGAGGATCGCAATGGCAAGCAGTGCGAGCAGCAGAAGAGGGATGGTTTGAATCAGCATTTTAAAAGACATGCCGTATGATAGCACGATTTGTTTCGGGCGCTACTGGTAGTCCAAGAGTTTTTTCAGCTCTCGAAATAGGTATAGCCACCAAGGCCGTCTCGATAGAGATCCATGATTTCCTTACGTTCTTTCGGCGAAATCCGACCGTCATTTACGGCCTTCTCGGCAAAATTACGGAATTTTGAGACCAGTTCTTTCGGATCAAATTCGACGTATGAGAGCACATCGGCAACCGTGTCTCCCTCGACCTCGTGGGTGTAGACAGGTTTTCCGTTTTCAAGATGGACGCCGACAACATTGGTATCTCCTAGCAGGTTGTGCAGATCGCCGAGGGTCTCCTGATAGGCACCGACGAGGAAAATCCCGATGTAATAAGGTTCATCGGTCTTGAGTTCGTGCAGCGGAAGGATTTTCGCCACGTCTTCCTTATCGATAAAGCGGTCGATCTTGCCATCGCAGTCGCAGGTGATGTCTGCCAGCACCGCACGGTGTTTGGGTTTCTCGTTGAGGCGATGGATCGGCAGGATGGGGAAAAGTTGGTCAATGGCCCATGAATCGGGGAGGGATTGGAAAAGGGAGAAATTCCCATAATAGAAATCGGCGAGGCCGTTGGAGAGTTCGACCAGATCCTCCGGCACATCGTCCATGTCCGAGATCATGTTCGAAATCCGGGTGAGGATGTGCCAATACCATGCTTCCGCAAGGCCGCGCTCGCGCAGGGTGGCCGCGCCGTAAAGGAACATGGCGCGGACCTGGTCGCGGTAATAAACCGCGTCATTCATGGCCTCTTGAAGATTTTTTTTGGAGAGGGTTTTGTTGACGTGGAAAAGGTTGACGAGGTTTTGGGGCGCGTTTTTGGGCATCTCCGGTTCCTTGTCGGTCGTTTGCGCGGAGGTCACATCGAGGATGTTGAAGACGAGCACCGAGTAATAGGATACGACAGCCCGCCCCGATTCGGAAATGAGATTGGGATGCGGCACGCCTACGCGGTCGCATTGCTGCGCGACGACTTCGACGATATCGGTGCAGTATTCTTGAATGGAGTAATTGCAGGATGAGGCGAAGTTTGTGTGCGAGCCGTCATAGTCAACGGCCATGCCGCCGCCCATGTCGAGCACGCCCATGGGTGCGCCCTCTTTGACGAGGTCACAGTAAATTCGAACCGCCTCGGTAGCGCCTTCGCGAATCGAGGCGATGTTGGGGATTTGGCTGCCCTGGTGGTAGTGCAGCATTTTCAGACACGGCAGGTGTCCGCTGGCTTTGAGGGAATCGACGACATCGATAACCTGAGCGGCGTTGAGACCGAAAACGGATTTGTCTCCCGCGGATTCCTGCCAGTGCCCGGAGCCTTTGGTGGAGAGGCGGATGCGGATACCGAGGTTGGGCAGGATGCCGATTTTGCGGGAGCGCTCCAGGATCAGGGTCAGTTCGCTGGGCATTTCCAGAACCAACATGATTTTCATGCCCATTTTCTGGGAGTGCAGGGCAAGGTCGATAAACTCCTCGTCCTTGTAGCCGTTACAGATGATGTAGGCCTCCGGATCATGCATGTGTGCGAGCGCGGCGATGAGTTCCGGCTTGGATCCTGCCTCGAGGCCGTAGTGGTATTTTTTCCCGAATTCGGCGATTTCCTCGATAACCTGACGTTGTTGGTTCACCTTGATCGGATAAACGCCACGGTAGTTTCCCTGGTATTTCGTTACCTTGATGGCCTCGCGGAACGCCTCGTTGATTTCGGTAATGCGTGAATGCAGGAGGTCGCGAAAACGAAGCAGAACCGGCAAATGTGTGCCGCGATCGCGCAGGCCGTCGATCACGTTGTAGAGGGAAACTTTTGCGCTGCGTTCACCGTCTTCGAGCTTCACGGTCACGTGGCCATCCTTGTTGATGCCGAAAAAATTATGTCCCCAGGCCTCGACTCCGTAGAGTTCGGAGGACTGCTCGGCTGACCAACCTTTGGAAGATTTGGTTTTGGATGGCTTGATGGTGGGTAGGGTGGTGGGCGGAATCACGGGTGAAACCTGCATGATCACGACAAAACTTCAAACTTCAAATTAGAGTTTTAAGCATCATTCAT
>JBIKNX010000228.1:0-4044 GCA_044358435.1 Luteolibacter sp. | reverse complement strand
ATCCTTGCTCTGATTGAAAAATTCCATGAAGTTGTAGAACTCCTCGTGCTTGATGGGATCGTAGGGATGCGAGTGGCATTGCACACAACCGAAGCTCACACCCATGAAAGCTTCCCATGTGGTATTCATGCGATCCATCACCGCGGCAACACGGAACTCCTCATCATCGGTGCCGCCCTCGCTGTTGACTTGGGTGAGGCGGTTGAATGTCGTGGCGATTTTTTGCTCCAGCGTGGCATTTGGAATGAGGTCACCGGCGATTTGCTCGATGGTGAACTGGTCGAAGGGAAGATCCTTATTGAATGAGTCGATCAGCCAATCGCGGTATTTCCAGTTGTCGCGGCGTCTGTCATCAGCGTATCCGACCGAATCCGCATAGCGTGCCAAATCCATCCAAACGGAGGCCCAGCGCTCGCCGAAGCTTGGCGAGGCGAGCAGGCGGTCGGTTTCTTTTTCAATCGCAACTTGAAGATTTTGCGCCGCAGCCAGCTTGAAGGAGTCGATTTCTTCAAGGGTGGGTGGCAAGCCGATGAGATCAAAAGATGCGCGGCGCAGCCATTGTTCCGGTTTCGCAACGCGGGATGGACTGAGATTTTCCGATTCAAGCCGTGCCAGAATGAAATGATCGAGTTCGCGGATTGGCCAGTCGGTTTTTTTAACGGAGGGCAGCGGGTGTTTTTTTGGCTGAACAAACAACCCGTGTTCACCCCACTTGGCGCCTTCCCGGATCCATTGGCGCAGGATGTCGATTTGGAATGTTGCGAGCGGCGGTCCGTGCTCGGGTTTTGGCATGATTTCATCGGGATCCGAGGAAGTGATGCGGAGGATCATTTCCGAGGCCTCGGGATTTCCCGGAACAATGACAGGTTTTCCGGATTCTCCCTTGCCCAGCGCCAGATCACGGTAGATGAATGAAACTTCGCCCGCTTCTTTCACCCCGCCGTGACAGGCGACGCAGTTCGCATTGAGAATCGGGCGAACATCGCGCGCGAAATCGATCTCGGCATGTAACGAAGGGCTGAGAAAAATGACGTAAAAGAGGCCGAATAAAGGAAACCGCATGGTAAAGGGGGATTCTCGAATGGGTGAACAGAGATTCCGAGAGATACGCAGATTTTTCCAGTGTTTTATCAACCCGAATTCGCGAGAAAGATCGAAAAATCCATCCTGTAACGCAGGTTAGGAGGATGGATTCCCGTGTGGCCTGAAACATCAAGCCGTTGCGCCGATTGCTCCGGGAAGCGGACCGTTATCTTCCGGTTTCTCTTCCTGAGTTTTTTTTGACGCATTGGGTTTTGAAATCTCCTCGGGAATCGGAGGTGGCTTGGGAGCGCTTGGGGGATTGCGCATTTCACCGTGATCGATGATGTCCTGCAGGTGCGAGGCATCGAGGGTTTCATACTCGAGTAGAGCCAGAGCGATTTTTTCAACGGTATCGCGATTTTCTGTGAGGATTCGCTCTGCCTCATTGAAAGCATCATCAATGAATTTTTTGATTTCCGCATCAATAACCATCGCCGTCTCTTCGGAGTAGTTGCGACTCTTGTTCATGTCGCGAGCAAGGAAGACCGGACTCGAGCCCTCGCCGTATTCGACCATTCCGAGTTTGTCCGACATCCCCCATTCGCAAACCATGTTTCGCGCCAGAGACGTGGCTTGCCGGATATCACCGGACGCTCCGTTGGAAATATCATCCGAGTGGAAACCTTCCGCGATCCGACCGCCCATGGTGACAATCAAATTCGCAAGCGCCTCTTTTTTCTGAGTCGAGTATTTGTCGCCTTCCGGAAGATACATCGTCGCACCCAAATAAGGGCCACGAGGAATGATGGTGACCTTGTGCAAAGCGTGCGTATGCGGAAGAACCATGTTCAGATACGCGTGGCCCGCCTCATGCCATGCGGTGCCGATTTTTTCCTTGTCGGACATCGCAAGCGAGCGGCGCTCACGACCCCAACGGACTTTGTCCCTTGCCTCTTCCATCTCGGCCAGTGTGACCGCGCCCAAGCCTTTTCTAGCCGCCAACAGAGCGGATTCATTGACTAGGTTTGCAAGCTCGGCGCCGGAGAAACCCGGGGTGCCGCGGGCAATCGTTCCAAGCTCCACGCCGGCAGCCAGTTTGATTTTTTTCACGTGCACACGGAGGATTTCCTCACGTCCATTCACGTCGGGCAGAGAAACCGTGACTTGACGGTCGAAACGACCCGGGCGAAGCAGCGCGGGATCGAGCACGTCCGGACGGTTTGTCGCCGCGATGATGATGACCCCCTCCTGGGTGTCGAAGCCATCCATTTCAACGAGGAGCTGGTTGAGGGTTTGCTCACGCTCATCATGCCCGCCACCCATGCCGTGTCCGCGGTGGCGACCCACGGCATCGATCTCATCGATGAAGATCAGACAAGGCGCGTGTTTTTTTCCCTGTTCAAACATGTCGCGTACGCGTGAAGCGCCGACACCGACAAACATTTCGACGAAATCCGAACCGGAGATGGAGAAGAACGGCACATCGGCCTCACCTGCGATCGCACGAGCCAGCAAGGTTTTACCTGTGCCGGGAGAGCCGACCATCAGCACGCCCTTTGGAATGGATCCGCCGAGCCTTTGGAATTTTTTGGGATCACGGAGGAAATCGACAATTTCGAAAAGTTCTTCCTTCGCCTCCTGAATGCCTGCGACATCCTTGAAAGTCACCTTGTTGCGGTCCATCGTCAGCAAGCGCGCTTTGGATTTTCCGAATGACATCGCGCCTTTTCCGGCGGATTTCATTTGTTGGCGGAAAAGGAAAAACAGCAACAGGATGATCAGCAAGAACGGCAGGAAGGTGAAAAGCGCGCGGCTCAGATAATCCGACTGGCGGACATATTGGGCTTTGTCTTTCAAAAGTTCGCGCAACTCGCCGCCAAGGATGGTTGACGAGACACTGACTTTGAACGGAGTGGCCGGAACGGCCTTGCCTTCCTTGGTGGTCGGCTTGATCAGATTGGTGATCACTTCACGTTTTCCGACAATATAGGCCGAGGAATCCGCATCCGAGGTGATGACTTGCAACGGAGCAAGAGAATCATCCGCTTTCACTTCTCCCGAAGCATATGCCTTGCGGAAGTCCGCAAGAGAAAGTGTCGCGGTTTTCGCGCCCTCGCCCGGCGGAGCGTAATTGGCCATTTGCCCCATGCGGATCCTTTCTCCCAAAAGCTCGCGGATTTCCTCGCCCTGGAGATCCAAATTCACCGCGACTTTGAAATAGCTGGTCTCAACCGTTGCATCGGCATCCTTGGGTTTGATCGGGGCTGGGTTCACCCAACCCGTGATGGTGGCATCATAAGCCGTGTCACTCGTGACGACTTTAAGCGGCTGGTTGGGATCATTCAGAACCACCAGGCCCTGATCAAGTTTTTGACGGAAATCCGAATACTTCAGCGGTTCTGCCTTTTGATTCATCTGAGGGCCGAAGAGGGCCGCACCAAGAATCAGGGCTGCAAGCCCGAATAAGGCAAGGCCACGCCAGTTGAAAGCATTTCCATCACCTGGAGGGCGGTTGGAATGGTTTGGGGAAGGTGTGTTATTTTCAGGATCGGACATGATGAATATTTGACGGCTCAGAACAGCCGGAGTGAGGGAAGTTAAACAAGATCAAGGAAATGTCTAGGCGAGGATTTCAGGTGGTTTGAAAACGAGTTACAAGTCTACGGACAAAATCAGTGCCAGGGAGCCAAGGTAATCTTGACCGAGATAGCGAACGCCACGGCTATCAACCCGACCACCATAGGTGGAATGCCTGCGGCAGCGGCTGTTTTTGATGCGGCTTTGACCCGCCAGTCCGCGAAAAATACCAGCAGCCAGACCCGAGATGAGTGGAATGATTGTCATGAATGTCATGCCGGCGATTACCATTCACAGAAATGACAGCTCGTCCAACGAGAAGATACGCCATTCGCGGGCAGTTGCGAGCGCATCCTCTCCGAATCATTGACTTTACCCTCCATCCCTGCTTCAAAAGCCACCCCATGTCCGACCGCAGGACTTTAGAAGAACGCCACCAGATGA
>JBIKNX010000226.1:0-4070 GCA_044358435.1 Luteolibacter sp. | reverse complement strand
TAATGTAGCAGTTATCGTCCGCCAAGGGAACATAAGGGGGATCCATATAAATGAGATCACTGCCCGGCTTCACGTCGTAAACATCTCCACAGGTTACGGCATTCCGCTTACCGTTACTAAACACGGCTGAGTTGTAAATTTCCACTTGCTCAATGAAGTGCTGCTTCAAGGTGAGAAGCAAATCACGTCGTCCATCCTGATAGGCTGATGGATCGCTAACGGTGAAAAGCCCTCTCGGCTGGCGTTTGATTGCCGAACGAAGGATCGCAGCAAGAGCCATCGCTCGCTTAAATGGTGATTTCAACTCGCGAATGCCTGCCCAGAGGTTATCGAGAAAGGCGAGTTCGGTCTGTGTGTAGAAAATCCCTTCAAATGTCTTCTGGATGAATTCGTCCTGGGAACGCTTCGCTTTTGTGCTGAGAAGAAAATCCACATCTTCCGCGCTCAATTGAGTCGCGCTATTTGCGACGGTGGCTGCTGTGAGAACCGAAGGAAAATGGAGCGTGTCGTTGGCGCAAACCTGCTTGCCCATCCCTTTGAGGAGATAAGAAACCACACCCGATCCAGAAAAAGCGTCTGTCGCTGATTTAAAATCCAACTCTACAAGCGTATCGTAAATCCATGGAAGAAGTCGAAACTTGCTACCCATATAACGAAAACGCGGATAAAACTCCATTTGATGCGGCAAAACACCAATACCATTAAGGAGAGGAGGCTGCATTTCGGTTAGCTGTTTCATATGTTCATAAGAACAATTTTTGATAAAATGTCAATGCATGAATTATAACTCGATTAGCGCAGAATTTCGTATTGAGCGCCATTTATTCTAAGTCTTTGGATTGTGAAGTGAAACCATCCAAATCTGGTGTATTTTTTGAATAACTACTCACTAACTACATGTTTGAGAAGAACTAGTAAGGTCGATACTACTGACAAGCCTCGCACTCACCGCCGTTCATCATAGCATCGAGTGAGCATGCCATTTTTTGTTCGTTGGTGTAGGTCTTGGCGGCGGCTGTCGCGGCTGTGGTGGTGGCCATGAGACCGCGCTGCTCCTTCTGGACGTTGAGAGTCGATTTCTCGACGCTGGATGCGCCCAAGGTGCGGAGGTAATATGTGGTTTTGAGGCCTTTGTCCCATGCGCGACGATACATGTGCGAGAGGTTTTTAAGGTCCGGAGTTGCGAGGAAAAGATTGACCGATTGGGATTGGTCGATCCATTTCTGGCGACGGGCGGCGGCATCGATAATGTATTCGTAACCGACACCGAAAACCGTTTTGTGCTTCTGTTTGATCGCCTCCGGGATGCCGTCGATATTGTCGAGTTCACCATCGAAGTATTTGAGTTGATCAACCATGTCCGGATTCCACAGATTGGCTTTTTTGAGATCACGAACCAGTTCGGTATTGAGGATCGTGAAGTCACCGGAGAGGTTAGATTTCACGTAGAGGTTTTTGTAGTTCGGCTCGATACAAGGTGTGGTTCCCATGATGTTCGAGATGGTCGCTGTCGGAGCGATCGCGAGCACGTTGGAGTTCCGCATGCCGTGTTTTTTAATTTTTTCACGCACGACCGACCAATCCATTTTGCCACCGCGCGGCACGTCGATTTTGCGACCGCGCTCGTCTTCAAGAAGATCGACCGTGTCCTGCGGAAGAAGCCCCCTGCTCCATTTGGAACCTTCATAGCTGGAGTAGGTTCCCACTTCGGCAGCCAGATCGGAAGAAGCGCTGTAAGCATAATAGGCTACGGCTTCCATCATCTCGTCATTGAACTCGACGGCGGCATCGGAGGCGAAGGAGAGGTTGCGTTTGTAAAGGGCATTCTGGAGACCCATCACGCCGAGACCGATTGGACGGTGGCGGGAGTTCGCGGTTTTCGCGGCGTTGGTTGGGTAGAAATTGATATCGATGACGTTGTCGAGAGCACGGATCGCAACGGTGATCGTTTCTTTCAACATCTCGTGATCGAGAGCCCCATCCCGGTTGATGTGTGAATCGAGAACGACGGAACCCAGGTTGCAAACCGCGGTTTCCTCATCGGAGGTGTTGAGGGTGATCTCGGTGCAGAGGTTGCTGGAGTGGATGACTCCGCAGTGATCCTGTGGCGAGCGGACGTTGCAAGGATCTTTGAAAGTGATCCACGGGTGGCCGGTTTCGAAAATCATTTTCAACATGCCTTTCCAAAGCTCGATGGCAGGAATCTGGCGGGACCACAATTTGCCTTCAGCGGCCATGGCTTCGTATTGCTCGTATTTTTCTTCAAACGCCTTGCCATAGAGATCGTGGAGATCCGGAGTTTCATTGGCGCGGAAGAGAGTCCAGTTCTGACGATCTTCCATGCGTTTCATAAACAAGTCGGGAACCCAGTTCGCGGTGTTCATGTCATGGCAGCGGCGACGGTCGTCACCGGTGTTTTTGCGGAGCTCGAGGAAGTCCTCGATGTCGTTGTGCCATGTTTCAAGGTAGGCACAGCCGGAGCCTTTGCGTTTGCCGCCTTGGTTGACCGCCAGCAACTGGTCGTTGTGAAGTTTAAGGAACGGGATGATACCCTGGGACTCGCCATTGGTGCCCTGGATATAGCCACCGGTGCCGCGGACGGCGGTCCATGAACCACCGAGTCCACCCGCCCATTTAGAGAGATAAGCGTTCTCCGCGATACCGCGCTGCATGATCGATTCGATGGAGTCATCCACCTTGTAGAGGTAACAGGAAGAAAGCTGGGAGTGAAGCGTTCCGGAGTTGAAAAGAGTCGGGGTGGAAGAACAGAAACGACGGCCTTTGTAGAGGTTGTAGAGACGGATCGTCCAGTCCTCGGCGTTCTTCTCCTCTCGTTTGAAAAGGCCCATCGCAACACGCATCCAGAAGAACTGTGGGGTTTCAATGCGCTGATGCCGCTCGGCTGTCTTATCAACGATGAGGTAACGGTCGTAGAGGGTTTGAATGCCAAGATAGTCGAAGTCGAGATCGGCGGTCGGATCGAAAGCCTCACTGAGTTTTTCAATATCGAATTTCTCTAGCAACTCCGGGTGCAGGCGTTTGATGGAAACCGCGTATTTGAGATAGGATTTGAATCCTTGCTTGTGCGCGTCCTTGAGTTTCTCGACACCGTCGGTGCAGATATTCCAGTTGAGAACCTCCTCGTAGATATAGGAGAGAAGGATACGGGCGGCGAACTTGGCAAAGTCCGCATCTTTTTCGATGAGCGTTTTGGAATTGAGAATGATGGTGGCCTTGAGATCCTTGGCGGAAATTTCGGAACCGATCGAACGGCGGAGTTCGCGCTCGATCTCCGCTTCAGGAAGATTGAGTGAGAGTCCGATGGAGGCGAAAGCGATGCGCTTTTTAAGCTCCATGCCATCCCAGAAAGATGACTGACCGTCATCGGTGGTCACCACGATCATCGAATCCTGCGAAAGATCCTCAGTGGCGATGCTTTCCTGCTCGCGGCGGAGAAGATTCCGCTGTGCGCGGTAAAGAATGTAATGCTCCGCGGCCTTGAAGCGACCCTGGCGCATGAGTTCTTCCTGCACCATGTCCTGAACATCCTCGATGTGCACGAAGGATTGATCACCGCGGCGGATGCGCTCCGTAACCGCTTTGGCAACATCGATAGCCGGCTCGGGGTTTTCCTTGATTGTGAGGAAGGCTTTGCGGACAGCGATCTCAATCTTGGTTTCCGACCACGGCACGACATTTCCGTTACGGCGGATCAAACGAACGGGAAGCGCATGAGGTCCCGTACCCATATCAACCTGTCCGGTCTTTTCAAGTGAACGGCGGAAAGCCAGCGACTTCGCTACATCGTAAGCCTCGTTTTCCAACAACGCTTTTTCGATCAGCAGATAAAGATCGGATTCGGAAAGACGAAGACGTCCGCCAGATTCGAGGGTCGCGGTGAGGGAAACGGCAACGGCATGTGCCACTTGTGAAACGAAGTTGCGGTTCACATCGGAGAAGATGGATTTCTCATCCTCACTGCGGGAGATGAGAAGATCGGCAAGGGAATCACCAATCGCATCCGCAACGTCTTCGAGAGAGAACTGGGTCTCTTTCTCCCCGCGAGTCAC
>JBIKNX010000225.1:0-4097 GCA_044358435.1 Luteolibacter sp. | reverse complement strand
GAGACCGAGATCCCGCTGGAGGTCTTTGCCGGATAGTTCGGAGAAGCGCTCGTGCTCGCCTTTCGTGGAGAACACGATGCCGATGTCCCAGGCATCGCGTTGCCATTCGTTGAGTTGTTTGAAAAAAGCCTCGCGACGGATTTCGTCTAGGACGAAGTCGCCGGCATCGAAAGTGCCGAGCGGGGAACCGTAGGTGGCTAGGGTGAAGTTTTCCTCTTCGGTGGAGGTGCCAGATAAGATTAAGAAATCTGACAGATCCGTCTGATCGGACGGATTGGATTGATCTGTCTGAAGCAAAATCTTTACATCCCCGGGGCGTAAATAATCAGAAACCATCGCCACAGCTGGCGGCTCTGTTAGAAGAACCTCAATCTCAGAAATCTTGCGGGTTGAGGCTTGGGAGTTGAGATCAAACTCGCGGATGGATTCGAGTTCGGTATCGAAGAATTCCAGACGAAGCGGGCGAGGGGACTGGAAAGGAAAGAGATCGAGAATGCCACCACGGATCGCGAAGTGACCGCGTGCGGTAACCGTGGGGGAACGTTCGTAGCCATGTCCGGTGAGAGTTTCCGCAAAAGCCGTCGGATCGAGGATCAGGCCGGGCTTGAGGTGGGTGCGATTCGAGAGCAGGGATTTTGGAGGTGGGGCGTATTGCGAAAAGGAATCGGGTCCGCAGATGACTGAAAAAGCATCGGCGGTGGCGAGGGTTTCGAGTATCGCGAACCATTCGGCGGCGGTTTCGGGATCGGCGATTTCGTGAAGTTCGTTTTCCGGATTTACGGGAGAATCCGGCAAAACCACCGCGGTGATTCCCCAGAGTTCGAGCTCGGTGGCAATGCGTTCCCGCTGACGAGGGGATTCATGAACGATCCAATGCCGTTTCTTACCGAGGTCCTTGGATGCGGAGCAAGCAAGGGCGACGAAGAACGAATGTGATGCCTCATCGGCGTGGTCGAAGATGATCTGCCTTTCACCGATGGCAAGGGGTGCCAGGTGTTGGGTGAACTCCGGAATGGTCAGAGCGTGGCGAAGCCAGCTTTTCGGGTTGGGATTCAAATCTTAAAAGTCGAACTGCAAGTTCTTTGGAGGACTTGTATTGATCGCTGTGGCTGCAGCGGCCACTGCCTGGATGATGGCTTTCTTGGCAGTCTCCCAGCGGAGAGGTTGGGATTTGAGGAAAAACGATTGTGATGCGGTGATGCGAACGATGCCGATTTTTCCTGGAACGTCTTTTTGAAGTATCGACTCAATCATGGGGCTGGCCGTTTTCATGGCTTGCTCCGAGCAGGCGATTTCGGGAATGGTCATGTTTTTTGCCGCCAATGTTGTAAATTTTTCGGCGGAGGAATCTCCAGTGAATTCAAAAATGACTTTTCCATCCGCGATGGGAGCCGTGTGGATATCGAGATGGATAATCGTGTCGTAGCGCTTGAAATCTTCTTCGAGCTTCAGATCGATCGCATGATGGAATTTTTCGTTGTGTCTGTCCGCAAACCTGTTGCGGGTGGCCTCGGGAATGTTGATTGAAATATCGCTCCATTGCGCATCACCGATTTGTTCAAGATCGATGAGCAGCCGGGTAACGTCGCCATGAACCAGAGGAGTCGAGAGTTTCATGGCCAGGCCCTGAGCCAGATTGAGGGCACCCGGCTCCCAGCCCTCGGGAGAAGTCACCCGATCCTCCTCGCCTTTGAAGAGCTCACGTTGTGCTTCCGGAATCGCACAAGTAGCGTGGCAACAAGTAATCAGGAATGAAGTCATGGTCGGATTTTCTTTTAAAATCGGGGATCCGAAAATCAAAATCAAGGAAATTGGGGATTTTCAACGTTTGTTCTTTGACGAGAGCGTGAACCGGATGTCTTAGTGAAGCCCAACACTTATGTCCGATCCTCTTTTTCAAACACTGCAAGCGGGAGCGTTCGTGCTCCGAAATCGCATCGTCATGGCGCCTTTGACCCGTTGTCGCGCAGCCGAGGGTCGTGTTCCCAACGATATGATGGCGGAATATTACGGACAGCGCAGTGATTTCGGCATGATTCTGAGTGAGGCAACCTCGGTCGATCCGATGGGCGTGGGTTATCCCGATACGCCGGGGATTTGGTCGGCGGAGCAGGTTGCGGGTTGGAAAAAAGTGACCGATCGGGTTCATGCGAAGGGTGGCTTGATTTTATGTCAGCTATGGCATGTGGGAAGGATTTCGGATCCCATCTATCTCGATGGAAAATCACCGGTTTCATCAAGTGCCATCGCACCGGCCGGACATGTGAGTCTGATCCGTCCGGAAAAATCCTTTGTCAGTCCGCGTGAACTTTCCATCGAGGAGATTCATGAGGTGGTGGGGCAATATCGGCGTGGGGCTGAAAATGCGAAGAGCGCCGGATTTGATGGAGTCGAGATCCACGGTGCGAACGGATATTTGATCGACCAGTTTTTACAGGATTCCACCAACCATCGTAAAGATGAGTATGGAGGAAGTGTCGAAAACCGGATGCGCTTCATGTTGGAGGTCGTCGATGCCGTGGTCGGTGTGTGGGGGGCAGACCGGGTGGGAATGCATCTGGCTCCCAGAGCGGATGCGCATGACATGGGCGATTCGGATTTGGCTGGCTTGTTTACAAAAGTCGCATCGGAATTGGGCAAACGGAATCTTGCGTTTCTATGCGCTCGTGAAAATTTCCTTCAAGAACCTTTGGGGCCGAGCATGAAAGCGGCTTTCGGCGGTGCTTACATCGCCAACGAGAGTTTCACTGCGGAAACGGCGCGCGAGGCAATTCTTCAGGGTAAGGTCGATGCGGTTGCGTTCGGAAAACTGGCCATCGCGAATCCGGATTTGGTGGAGAGATTCCGTTCGGGAAGCGCTCTCAATGAGCCTGATCCATCGACTTTCTATGGCTCCGGACCCGCTGGATATACGGACTATCCCAGCCTCTGAAACGAATGTGAGCGAAACCGATGCGGATGGATTTCACGGGGTGATGGTTTGCTTGAGCCATTTCTCACAAAGCTCGGGCCACTTTGAGACGGGATCTTTCGACGGACGCAGGCCATAACCGTGTCCTCCCACATCAAAGAGGTGAAATTCGCTCGGGACTTTCTTTGTCTTGAGGGCTTCGGCATAAGGAATGGTCGGCTTGCACAAAGTGTCGTCTTTGGTTTGAACGATGAAGGTGGGTGGATTGTTTTCAGACACAGTTTTCGCATCCAGCCATGCCGGATAGATCAGCATGCAGAAATCGGGCTTACAGCTGAGTTTGTCCGCTTCGTCAATGGGCTCATAAGTCCTTTTTTGATACGAGTTGATCAGCGCATCCGTGAGATTGGCGCCTGCCGAGAATCCCATCGCACCGATTTTCGCAGGATCGATGCCCCATGTTTCAGCATTCTGACGAACGATACCCATGGCTCTTTGAATATCCTGTAAAGCCTCAATTCTCTTGCCTGGAACGCTGTATTTGAGAACGACCGCCGAAATTCCTATGGAATTCAACCATTTCGCGATTTCCGTGCCTTCCTTGTCAATCGCGAGAATGCTGTAGCCGCCACCGGGACAAACCACAATGGCTGGCGCAGGTTTGTCCGACGTGGCTGCGGCATACAAGGTCATGGAAGGGGAGGAGATTCTGGATAAGCGGGTAACATTCCCCTTTTGGTTCGGCGATATCTCTTCGGTTGGTTTGTCCCTGAATTCCTTGATTTTGGCCGGCCATAAAAACACCGTTTTGGGCTCAGGTGGGAAAGAGAGCGCCTGATTGGATAACGTGATCCATACCAGCGCGATGATGCATAACAAATGGATTTTCATGAATTGGGTCTTTATGGGTTTTTCAGCTTGTTCTTGCATTTGACCGTGACTTCGACCGGGGGCGATCGTTACGAACCCGATCCCAGTAAATACAGAAAGGAAGGCTATGTCGGTGGTAAAAAATCCGATTTGCTTAACATCTTTGATTCTCTCCGATTTTTTTTCATTTGAATTTTTTTGCCTCTTCCGCAAAATCTGTGGGTTGAACTGGCATCCGAGCGCTGTGTAGCTGCGAGAAGTTCTTGAAAGTTGTCCACAACAGACCGATTCGAGAATGAGCCTCTACCGTCGGAGA
>JBIKNX010000224.1:0-4120 GCA_044358435.1 Luteolibacter sp. | reverse complement strand
CTGTAATATCTATAAATCTTTATAAATCAGTGATTACCATTCATATTTCAGAATTAACAAAAACCAATTTTGACTCAGCAAAGATGGAAATAGAATGGGGTATCTCCGCCTCCCCTTTTGGAAAAATGCTCATCGCTCAAACTGAAAGAGGCATCGTCCAGTTATCCTTGTTTGAAAGCGAAGAAACCGAATCTTACGATCAACTGACACGCGACTGGCCACAAGCCAAGCTCAAGCGCGATGATGGTTTTGCCTCCAAAATTTCCAGCCAAATTTCAAAACCTTACCCCACCCCCACGCTCAGCCTCCATCTCCGTGGGACGGCTTTCCAACTCAAGGTCTGGAAGGCGTTACTCGAAATCCCAGCCGGAAAAACCCGAAGCTACAGCCAACTCGCCGCAAGCATCGGAAATCCCCGCTCCGCCCGGGCGGTCGGTAACGCGGTTGGAAAAAACCGTATCGCCTGCCTCATTCCCTGTCACCGGGTCGTCTGCGAAGGTGGATCCCTTGGCGGCTACCGTTGGGGCAGATCACGCAAATCCAAATTACTCGCTTGGGAAAAATCGCTCATGACTCGACCGTGACACTCTTCGCACGGTTTCTCGGCTGATCTATTTCACAGCCACGCAAGTGTATGAAATTGCCGCCACTTGCCCACTGCCTGACTGATGTGAATTGACAACATCCCAAGAGGCCATTCCCGCAGAATCATAAACTCAAAATTCCAGGCGCCTAAGTCCGCCTATCAAAACGGATGCCGCACCATGTTCACCCACGTAACCGACCACTTCACACAGGCTTGCATGCTCGCAAAGAAATCATGACCTCACCATGAGATCTTTCTTTACCACCTCTCCGGGACGAGTGGTCGCATGAGGCCAAATTTTTCTACCCGGGTAAATCAAGGTTCCAATGCCTGTATGAACATGATCTCCAACCAAGACTCCAAGTTTTCTGCGACCCGTATCAACCCATTCATCACCCACTTTGGACCGATGGTTTCCGCCGTCATGCCTCAGATTCGAAACCATGGTGCCTGCACCGAAATTCACACCCTCTCCCAAAATGGAATCCCCGACATAGGAAAGATGCCCAACGCATGTCCGATCCAGAATGATGGAGTTTTTCACTTCAACGGACTGACCGATATGACAGCCATTACCGATGCTGGTATTGCCACGGATATGACAGTTCGGCCCGATCTTGCAGTTCTCACCAATCACGACATTTCCCTCAATGAAAACTCCGGGTAAAATTTTGGATCCGGCACCCAGCTTCAAAAAACCCTCAATCACGGCGGAAGCATGAAACTCTCCGGTAATTTCATTTTCACACAAGCCGCCAACCACCCATTCGTTGATCGCCAACAAGTCCCATGGGTAGACACAATTCGAGATTTTCTCTTTCAAAAGAGCGCTTGCCGTGGCCAGCCAATCCCTGAGTGGACGGTTGGCCACAGGAAAATCCTCCAAATTCCTTGTCAAAGTCAGCGGCCAGCCATTCGGATTTTCCTGATTCATTCCAGCTCCTGCGTAATCGTTTTTTTGAATTTTTCAATCCATTCATTCACGATGGCTACCCCAAGGCGCTCGGCAATTTGATCTGCAACCGGGAATTCACTAACCTTACCCCTGATCCCGTCCGTTCCAAAATAATCAGCTATGACGAACAAAATGAATTTTTACTCAAATCATCAAACATCGATCCGAAGATTCCTCTCCATCCCCAGCTTGTATGAAGACATAAAACTTAAGCTGCTTTTGACTTTCTTCACTCGCTATTTCACTTTTTTGGCTCTAAAAAGCTCCGCGAACCATGACAAGCAACGATTCCCAATCCCCAGAAAGATCCGAAACCGGTGATCTGAACGATTCATCCGAGGATTTCATGGATTTTGACAAAGACGATCTCTGGGAACTCGATGAAAATCCAGCAGAGACTCAGCAACCTTCGACCCAATCCGGGGAAAACTACAGTCTCATGGATAAACCCGAAGCATCTGTGGATTTGGAAATCCCACCCACTCGCTCGGAAAACAAAGAAAGCGCATCGGGGATCTTTTCCAGACTCTCAAAAGTTGAAAGATCCAGCCTGCTTGGCATCGCCATCGCTTTGATCGTTTTCTTAACCCTGATCATCATCCACTTTACCAAAGAAATACCGGTCAATTCGGATATTTTGAAAAAAGTCAGTCTGCCCGTCAAAGGCGAGATCCTGAGTGTCTCATCCGTCGAAACCTACTGGCGGGCACCCGTCACCCAAGGCGACAACCCTGACATCACCCAGCGCGGGGTGATACTCATCCCCGTCATCAAAATTCAAGCCTCCGGAACCTCGGGCGCCGTTCGAATTTTCTTCCGCGACAGCGATGGCATTCTCGTCGGAGACAGCACTACTCTTCCCATCTCAGGCGATGAAACCCTCACGATCCCGGCCACCGACGGTTTCACCGACGTAGGCATGCACGCATCCTACCGCACCAATGAATACGCACGCTGGATAGTTCAAGTCCTCGAAGGTCCCTCGGTCAACGCCCCCATCGAAAAATTCAAAAACCTTTTCAACACGGAAATCTCCACCGAAATCCGTTAATTCGGTATCGCTTCGCTCACTAGAACCAACCCAACGATATCATTTTCATCATGGTCCGTTACCCATCCTCAATCCTGACTTCATGGCTTTCCGCTCAAGCCGGCAAGGCTTTGTCATTCTCATAAATTTCGTTAACTCCAAACTCACCCATCACCGCTCTTAACTCCATGACTCCACTCACACTTCAGGAAGGCTGGCACGTTCTTCATCTTTTCTACCACGTCGACTACACGCAATGGTCCCTGCTCAGCGATGATGAACAACGCCAATCCAAAGTCCGCTTCACCGAACTGATCCAGGAAATCCGTGCCACCCCGGACACCCAGCTCCTCACCTTTTCCATTGTCTCACCCAAGGCCGATCTCGGCTTCATGCTTCTCACGCCCAACCTCCACGTCGCAAATGCGTTTGAGAAACAACTCTCACTCTCACTCGGCGCGGAAATCCTGACGCCCGCGTATTCGTATTTCTCCCTCACCGAACCCTCGGAATACACCACGACCCGCGAGCAATACATCACGGAAACCCTTGTTGCCGAAAAAAACCTCACCGCAGACAGCGAGGAATATGCCAACGCGCTCAAGGAATTTGACGAGCGTATGGCCCACTACCGCTCTTACCGCGTTTATCCGCAACTCCCCGATTGGCCGGTCGTTTGCTTCTACCCCATGACCAAGCGCCGGAGTGGAGCGGATAACTGGTACGCGCTCGACTACGAAACCCGCCGCAACCTCATGTCCGGCCACGCCCGCGTCGGACGCACCTACTCAGGAAAAATCCTCCAACTCATCACCGGCTCCACCGGCCTCGATGAACACGAATGGGGCGTCACCCTCCTCTCCAAAAGCACCTCCGACATCAAAGACATCGTCTACGAAATGCGCTTCGACGAAGTCTCCGCAAGATACTCGGAATTCGGCGATTTCTACATCTGTCTGCAGTTGCCGCTCAATGAACTGTTCAAGCGACTGTGTTTGTAGAAATTTAATTACATGTTTTCATTTAGATTATCTCGTCGATAAGAAAACGAGGCGGATCTCCACGCGGAGATTGAGAATTTTTGAATGCGGATCTGGAAAAAATTAATGCGCGTGGCGCAGAATCAGAATGGATCGTTGACTTGGCAGATTGTGAAGATAATATCCAAATATGATCTTGCGATCCATATCCGCTCGATACGACGACGGTCGCGTCCTTTTTGATGAGGATGTCGTCATTCCGAGTCATGCGAAACTACTGGTAACTATTTTGGAAGATACGGACTCCGAACGTAGCGATTTTTTGGCATTGTCCGCGACTAGCTTAGCAAACGCTTATGATGCGGATGAGATTGAATATTCTGAGGGCGATATACGTAAATGAAGCTTGGTGCCGTCCTCCTAGCCCGTGTTCAGCAATCTGATGGTCAGCTGAAAATGCGACCTGTAATCCTAGAAAGAGAAATGAACCGCAGATGAACGCAGATGGACGTTGATTTTAAGAATCTTCTGAAGAATTCCATCTTCACCCTGAGGGTGAAACTGACAAT
>JBIKNX010000294.1:0-4131 GCA_044358435.1 Luteolibacter sp. | reverse complement strand
TTGGAAGAAGACGGAATGATACTTCAAACATTGAAGCCTCATCACGCTTTGCTGATACTGTAACATTCTCAATTGAGAGTGCACGGTATGCAACATAGATTCTTTCCTTTGGTGTTGCAGCGGAACCAGATCCTGGACCTACTGCGACAAGGCCACGCTCCAACGGAACGTCACCAATATCTCCTGCAGACATCTTGAGTTGTGAAACGTTTGATGCTGATGTGAGATCTGTGTCATCTGCTGCAATTGCTACTAGAAGGTTTTCTAGTGTTGCCTCTGCGAAAGATGTATTTAGATTAACTGTCATACCTTGCTTGAATAAACGAGCAACGTCGAGAAGTTGGTCTACCGCTACTTCACCAAAATCAGGCTGGAATGCGAGTTCCAAACCATTTGATGTGTAGCCTACGTTTGTGTATGCACTGTCTTCAGACAATGTATCTTTGTAGGAATCTGCGGATGCAGTGAATGCTGGTAGATCTGTTCCTGCTTGAGTATCAGTAATCTTTCCTGCGCTGTCAAGTCCGATTGGACCTGCATCATGCGTAAATAGTGCTGCTGCACCTACGATGATGTTACTACTTGAACCACGGCTGTATGCCATATTTTTCACCTCTTTCATTTTATTAAAAAAGGGCTTGTTTCCTCATCCTAATTATACTGCCTTTTTATTATGGGTTTACTGGGTGCCAGTCGTAGTCTATGATGATTTTATTCCCCGCATAAGTACGGGCTGTGCCAAAGTCTATAATATCCCTGGTTTCTTCAAGTTGATAGATCTTGAAGTTGTGGAAAAAGCACTCTTTAGACTCTGCGTTCCACTCACTCTGGTTTGCTGCTGCCCACTCGTTTACCTCTTTTGCAGAATCATCTGCATAGTCTAAAAGATCATTCACCTTTTGCTGCGTAATTATCATTTTCTTTTGTGCATCATCACCAGTTGCATAAAAATAGTATAGAAGTTGTTCACACTTTATATATGGGAATGGAACTCTTCTCATTTTAAACATTCTGTCATATACAGCAAAAACACCATTGCTGTCTGGAAATGTTTCAGTCAAAGAATCTATTTGTGTTGGAAGTGTTGGGAAAAAATATGCTGCTCCACTAAAATCTTCCATATTAAGTTTTGCTGCAAGGTACTTATTAATAATTGTTGGTGGATGATGTATTACTGCAGTCATTATGCACCTACCCCTGCATTAGCAATCCAACGATAGCCTGTTGAAATTCCTTTTGATCTGCCCATTCTTTTTCCTGCTGGCATATCTTTTTTGTAAACTATTGGGTTCTCAAGATACTTAGCAACTCCGCTTACTCTTAAGAATGCCTGAGAAAAGTATCTGTTGAAGAACATGTCAAACACTTTTTCAAAACCACCCTCTACTGCAGTTCCTCCAGGGTTGTCAACCCTAACTTCATTTTTTGTAAACACCATTTCTCCATTGTCTTCAAACGCTAAAACCTGAGCAAGCCTTGGTCTAATTGTTACTGGAATTCCTTCTTCCATAATCCTTGCCTTGTCGTAAAATGGAGTTCTTGATCCATTTTTAATTGATGTAGACTGGCTAAAAGATGATTTAAAAGATAGCCCTAATTGGCTTGTGGTATACGATATGTCATATAGTCTTGCACTTGGGCTTCCTGTTTGATGCCACTCATAAATATGATGTAACATTTCTGGATTTACCCTGGCATTTGAGTCTATAAATTCTTTCATAAGTTCTACTGTTTCTAGTCCTAATGTTTTTAAGAATACAGTTTTACCTCTATGAATGCCCTCTAAAAATCCAACAGAGTAGTCAACAATATTGCTCATATCTTTTTTAAATTGCATAGAATTAAATACTGCTCTCATACATCACCTGTTTGATTTTCTGATCTTCTGATAATTAACTTGTATGAATCTACAACACCAAACGGTCCCACAAATGGTTCGTAGGTGGCTATTTCAAACAGTGTTCCCTTGCCAGATCTTGGGCCAGAGGTTTCCATATATATTAGATTTCCTTCTTGATCTTTTATGTCTGTTACTAATATGTTAGTTAAAGAGTTTTTATTGTCTCTAGAAGATATTCTAATGTCTGATTTTGTTCTTCCGACTAAAATAGAGTTCTGTGTAATATTTACGTTTGGCTTTACCTCTTCTTTAAAGGCTGATCCTCCTGAAGAAAAACTACAAGCAAAAGTTCTATCTAAAACCCATTGTTTTTTAATTGCTCCAAAGTCGCCCTGCTCAACAATTGGATGATAAAGAGAGGCTTGCATTGGAAACATAAAGTCTGGAGTTTCGCATATTGTCATTACAACACCCCAAGTTTTGTAATAGACTTAGTATACTTCGAGAGTATCTTGTCTACAAGTATATTTCCTGTTCCTTCGAATAAACCTTTGTCAAATTGAATTCTGTATTGATCTGTGTTGTATGAAGAAATAAATCTCTTGTAATAATCTAACTTGCCACACTCTATATCATGGACAAGCATCTCTGTTGCCTTAACAATATCTGATGGAACAGATGTATGTCCATATTCAACTATGATTCTGTAGTCCCAAGTTTTTCCAAACCCTCTATAAATAAACTGTGGATCTAGAGAATCAGAAGATGCTGATGGCAATACTAGTGGGGCTGACTCTGCACGATTAATGTTGTCTGTTGACTTTTCAACAATTGCTGTCTTGTCTGATGTTACTTCGTACTGTCTGTCTGTTACCAATTTGTTATTTTCATATACGGTTAAAACCTTTTTTACATCATCCCAGATAGGTAGGTAGTCTGATCCAGTTCCTGTAAAATTCAAAACCTTTTTCTTATAATAAAATCCTTCTCCAACTATTGAGTCAATAATTGACCTTGCTATTCCTTCGTTATCTGCATAGGCAGAAATCTCTGAGGCTGTATCTCCCTTTGTAGTTGGATTTACATATGGTCTAACTATTTCGTATGTAGTATCAGAGACAATATCTCCGTCAATAAGAACTTCTACTCTGTAATCAGAGTCATATCTTCCAGGAAGATTTATTGTTACTGTGTCTCCCGTTGAAAGTTCATCAAATTCTAATGTAGAAATTGAAAGGTCCGCCAAATCGGTAACAGTAACAGTCACATCTTCATCCACTATATTTGTAGGGATTGTGTATATAACTGGTATATTAGCGTATGGCGGAACCCTCAATATTTCCATTTTTACAAACCAAAAGCCTTCTTGACTTCTTCTGGTGCTGCAATTCTGACATGTTTGCGAGTTAACCACTTGTCTGCCTGTTGCTTTGTTACAATATTGTAACCCTTCGTTACAGACCCGACTTCTGACCAATAAACGCTTTTTGTTGAGTGAATAGCAACCTTGTCTCCAAGACCTTCCACTTTGACAGTTTTCTTAGGACCGTCTGCTGCCATTGATCCAATTGCTCCCGTTGCTGTAAATCCTAGTGCTTGTACTGGCTCTTCTACTGCTGGTGCTTCAACAACTGCCTCGGCAACTGGTGCTTCAACAACTGCTTCAGCAACTGGCTCTGGCTCCTGTACTGGCTCCTGTACTGGCTCTGGTGCAGGTGTTGGCTCTTGTGCTGGCTCTTCTACAAATTCATGTATTGATCGCATTTCGTTATCATTATTTTCCATTGTATCCTCCTTGTTTGTATTATATCACTAAAGTATTAAGGGGGACAGGAGAGTGAACTCCCGCCCCCCATTAAAGGTTACTGGTTACAGACTATGCGTCTGCTGCAGCATCTGCGTAAGAAATGGCGTCTTCTTCTTCCAACTGGAGTCCGAAGCGAACGAATACTGTGTATTCAATCGTGTCTTTCTTTGCTACGTATTCACGGTTTACAGTGATGTCTCTTTGGAATCCCCATACACGGTTTGCTGGGAATGTCAAGTCGACATAGCCTGCTGGGTAGTAAGGAACTTCCTGAACTTCGATTCCGAGAACACGAGTTGTACGTGCTCCACCGAATGTCTGTCCGATACCATCAAGGTATGACTGACGGTTTGCTTGAGTGCTTCCTGGAATTTGTCCAGCAAACGCTTCAGCAACTGCATCAGCAAGTGTACCGTTATTCTTAACGATTCCACCGAATACGTCTGTACCTGCGTAGAACTTAAGATTGTTCTTAAGTGCACGG
>JBIKNX010000223.1:0-4153 GCA_044358435.1 Luteolibacter sp. | reverse complement strand
TCTTAGTTCTTAGTTCTTAGTTCTTAGTTCTTAGTTCTTAGTTCTTAGTTCTTAGTTCTTAGTTCTTAGTTCTTAGTTCTTAGTTCTTAGTTCTTAGTTCTTAGTTCTTAGTTCTTAGAGATTTGAGATTTGAGATTTGAGATTTGAGATTTGAGATTTGAGATTTGAGATTTGAGATTTGAGATTTGAGATTTTAAGATTCTAACAGCGAGGCGGCCATCGCACGGGCTTGTTCGCCGCCGCCGCCCAGCATGCGGACGAGTTCGGTGATACGTTTCTCTCCCTCCACGGGATAGAGCTTTGAACGCGTGCGCCCTCCTGTGACTTCTTTTTCGACCACGAAGTGGGCGGCAGCCGTGGCGGCGACTTGTGGGAAGTGGGTGATGGCAATGACCTGGTGGAGCTGGCCCAATCGCGCCATTTTTTTACCAACAGCCCGGGCGATTTCACCACCAACGTTGGCATCGATTTCATCAAACACCATGAGCGGGGTGGCATCCTGCTCCGCGAGGGAGGATTTGACCGCGAGCATGACGCGTGAAATTTCTCCGGAGGAGGCAATCTGACGCAGAGGAAGCAGAGGTTCTCCCGGGTTGGGGCCGAAGAGGAAATTGCACGATTCCAAGCCATGGAGCGAGGGATCTTTGAGGGTGGAAAGTTCGACTTCGAAAGAGGACTGTTTGAAGCCGAGATCTTTGAGCTGCGAGGCGATGTCCTGCGCAAGTTTGGGGGCGGATTTTTTTCGGATCGCGCTGAGTTTTTTCGCGATGGCTTCCAGTTCTTTTCGGGATTCAGCCAGCGCGCGCGTGAGGGCATCGATTTTTTCCGTGCGGTTGTCGATGTTGTCCAAGCGATTGGCGATCGTTTCCTGACGGGAAAGCACGTCCTCAATGGTCGGACCGTATTTGCGTTTCAGGGATTCGACGAGGTTGATGCGTTCTTCAATGGTGGCGGCTTCCGAGGGGTCGATGTCGAGTTCCTCCGCGTAATCGGTCAGTGTGGCCTCGAGGTCCTGGAGTTCGATGGATGCGGTTTCGAGAGAAGAAACCTTATCGGCGATGGATGGATCGTATTTCTCGAGGTCGCGGACAAGGCGTTGGAGATCTGAAATGCGGGAGAGGATGCCTTCCTCGGCGGAGAGAGAGGCGACGGCTTGGGCGGCAAGTTCGACCAAGCGTGAGGAGTTCGAGGAGCGGTGGTATCTTTCCTGAAGTTCGTCACCATCCGCTGGTGTGAGCTTGGCCGATTGGATTTCATCCAGCTGATAGCGGAGCAGCTCGAGCTCTTGTTCCGAGGCATGCTCGGCGTTTTGGATTTCCTCGAGTTCTTGGGATTTTTCGCGCCATTGCCGGTAGGCGCTGCGGTATTCGGAAAGCAGCGAATCGTTTTCGGCGTAGGCATCCAGCATCGCGAGCTGACGCTCCTGGGAGAGCAGGGATTGGTGATCATGCGGGCCGTGGAGGTCGACAAGGCGTTCGCCGATTTTTTTGAGGAGGGTGATGGTAACGGGCGAGTCGTTGACAAACTGGCGGTTGGTGGAGGTGCCAATCGAGCGGCGGATGATGATCTGGGTGTCATCGCAGGGAGGGAGGCCGCCTTCTTCGAGGATGGCATTGATTTCGGATGTGTCGGCAAGATCGAACACGGATTCGATCGTGCAGGTTTCCTCTCCGGTGCGAATGAGGTTTTTATCCGCACGTTCTCCGAGAATCATTTTCAGCGCGCCAACGATGACGGATTTTCCTGCGCCGGTTTCACCCGTGACTGAGATCAGGCCGGAGCTGAGTTCCCATATGAGTTCGTCTACGAGTGCGAGATTGCGTATTTTGAGAAGGGTGAGCATGCGATTACTGCGGTCGATTATGCAGGTGGGTGCTCGGGAATCAATGCTTTCAAGGCAAATCTAGTCGATAGATCGCACAGGGTTCATGCGGCTTATTGAGGCTTTGCGATGTCCTTCCTTGTGCTCACGGCGAACCGATAGCGATTGATAGCTTCCAGAATGCCTGCGGCGATGGCGTTTTGATAGGATTCATTGGCGATCAAGCGCGCCTCAAAAGGGTGGCTCATGAAGCCGCCTTCGAAAAGAACAGCCGGATGTTTGACTCCGGAAAGCACGCTGAAACGGGCGCGTTTGATACCTCTGTCGAAGGTGTTTTCCCCGAGCCTGCGAAGGACGGATCCATGGATCGCGGTGGCGAGTGCGATATTGGCCGAATCATGTTCGTTGCCTGTCCTTGCTTGCGCATCCGTGGCTTTGAAATTGCTTCCGTAATGCGAAACGCCGGGCGGGGAGAGGGTGAAGGTTTCAATGCCTCGTGCCGCCGGTCCGCCGGAGTTGAAATGCAGGCTGATGAAGATGGCTCCTTCTTTGATCTTGTTCGCAATATTGACGCGTTCCTGGAGGGTGTGGAAGATATCCGTCTCCCGCACCATGATGACTTTGAAATCTTTTGCCTCGAGCAAAGTTTTGAGCTTTTTCGCAAGGATGAGATTGTATTTCGACTCGCTTCCAAGTGCGTTGGTCGCGCCCGCATCTTTTCCACCATGGCCGGCATCGATGATGACAGTGCGGAAATTTCCGGCGTTTTTGATATAACTCGGGCGCAGGACCGGGTCGATGAGTTTCGCAAGATCGATACGTGAGACATAAATGCTGCTGCCAGAGGCGACCACTGGATTTGAAAAAACGAATTTTACCTTATTCATCAGGCACTCGTTGCCCCCGACGGTGAGGTTCATTTTAACTTTTGCGTTTTCCAAGGCCACCTTATTGCCGTCCCGGGTAAGGGTTTTGAAGCTGTAGAAGCGCTGGATATCCTCAACGGACAGGTATTCTTTGCCGTCGATTTTGATCACCGCCCAACCGTTGTTTTTCGTTTCCTTGGAAAATCCTTGCGATGCGGGAACGAAAAACAGGGAGAGGCAAAGAAGGACCCTCATGGCTGATTTTACAAATGTCATTCTCACGAGCATGAACCAAGCGCTTCAGGATGGGTAAAGTAGTCCTTATTTCTTCCGGTTACAATGGGATTTTAAAGGGGACCAAAGCTGGATTCGGACCGGTCAAGGATTCTTCGCATCAAGAGGAGTGCTTCTCCACAGATTGACAGCTGCGGAGATAGAAAAGTGAAGATCTGCCCATGCCTCGCATTTTTTTCAAAGATTCACTTGCAAAGCAGCGGCGCCCAACCTATTTCCTGCGCCCACCCAAACGGGAAAGCTCGGATGGCGGAATTGGTAGACGCGCTAGACTAAGGATCTAGTAGGGAAACCTGTGGAGGTTCGAGTCCTCTTTCGAGCACTTTCTTGTGTGGAATAAATTACCCGGTCCTTTTTAAAGGCTGGGTTTTTTCTTAGGTAGTGAGACCGAGCCTTCTTTTCCCTCTATGCTTTTGGATTGTTTTTCTTTCCAACGGAACGCTGAGGGATCCCGCTTCAATTGCCGGCAGGCTTCGATAAAGAGCCAATTCAATAAACAAAACGGATTTTGTGTATGATATAGTCCCCCACGCTTGTCCCCGGGTCCAAGCGAAAATTTCCATTCAAGGGGGTATTCAGTTTCCATTCGATCGTTTGACGTCCCGCATCCTTCACCACAATCAGAGATTTTTTTTCGGAAAATTCAGGTTTGCCAATTTCTTGGAAGAAAAATTGGACCATTTGCTTGCTGGGCAAGGTAAGCTCAATGGAGATTTTGGCTCCTCGGGGCATCTTTGGGAGCGCGGGCAGTAGGAAATAGGGATCGGTGCCCGTCGAGGTGAATGCCAAATTTCCATCCTCCGAATTGATGTCCGTGATTTGACTGAAATGTCCTTGGGGGTTCAACGCATCTTTACCTAAAATCTCCAAAGTGGTTTCTTCGTAAGGTATGGCTGTTTGCGAAGGCGTGGCTTCTGTCACCTGTATCGGTGAAGGCGGTTGATCAGAGGGTTGGGATGAGGTGGCGGAAGATGTTGAGGAATCTTTCCTCTCGCAAGCGAGACTGAGAATCAAACAGGCCACAATCCCGCCAAGAACGACATATTGAGCCGGACCCAGAAAATCAGGCCAGTGGCTAAGCTATGATTGTGGTGTGTGGGAACGGCATTAAAACCGAACCGAACACACACAAAATGAAAGGCAAACGAAGAAGACACGATCCCGAATTCAA
>JBIKNX010000221.1:0-4173 GCA_044358435.1 Luteolibacter sp. | reverse complement strand
GTGGATAAAACCACCACGCTTAACGACGCACAAAATGAAAAATCAAACTCCTCAGCCAATGAGGCTTAAAAAACACGCCCATTTTCCTTTTTAGGCTAATAAGTTCAAAATTCACAAAACGCTCGGAGGAAACTCCGGGCGTTTTTTTTGTTTTTAATATTGGAGAGCCGTGTCTTTGACCGGCTTCTTTCGATTTCTCAGCCGGCCGGAGGGGCGGCTCTCCGGTAGGTTCAACCTTGTTCAGCCAAAAACGAGCGGCGGCAGAGTTCGGCGTATTTTCCGTTTTCGGCGAGCAGTTGATCGTGGGTGCCTTGTTCAATCACTTTGCCTTTTTCCAAGACGTAGATACGATCCGCGTTTTGGATGGTGGAGAGGCGGTGCGCGATGACGAAAGCCGTGCGGTTTTCCATCAAATGATCGAGTGCGGATTGGATCTGGCGCTCGGTTTCGGAATCGACGGATGCTGTGGCTTCATCGAGCAGAAGGATGGGGGCGTCTTTCAGAAGCGCGCGGGCAATGGAGAGCCGTTGTTTTTCGCCGCCGGAGAGTTTGACGCCGCGTTCGCCGACATTCGTGTCGAGTTGTTCGGGCAGTTCGCGGACGAATTGATCGCCGTTCGCGGCTGCAAGGGCCTTCCAGATGTCCCCGTCACTCGCACCGCGTTTGGCCAGTTCAAGGTTTTCCCTGACGGTTCCATTGAAGAGAAACGGCTCTTGGGTAACATAAGCGAGCTGGTTGCGGAGGGAATTTTTATTGAGTAAGCCGATTTCGACTCCGTCGAGCAGGATTTCACCCGCATCTTTTTCGTAAAAGCGAGCGAGCAGGGACAAGACCGTGGTTTTTCCGGCGCCGGTCGTTCCGACCAGAGCGATCGTTTGTCCGGGTTTTGCGGATATGGAGATGTTGTCCAGAGTGGATTGATCCTGATAGGAAAACGAGACATTACGGAATTCAACGCTGCCCTGGGAACGTCCTGTGAATGGTTTGCCATCCGTCGCATGGAGCTCTTCCTCCGCATCGAGAATCTCAAAAACCCGGTCTGCGGCCGATCTGCCGGAAAGCAACATTTGATTGAGGGAATTGAGTCGGTCGATGGGTTCGTAAAACAGGGCAAGAAAAAGGAGGAATCGTGTGAAATCGCCAAAACTCATCTGTTGGTTCATGACAGCCACGCCACCGAATGCCAGGACCAGGACGTATCCCGTGGTGCGCAGGAAAGACATTCCGGGAGAATAAATTGCCCACCAGCGCATCATTCTCAGGCTGGTTTGGCGGAGTTTTGCCGATGCTTCGTTGAAGCGGCTGTGTTCGACAGCCTCTGCGGCGTAGCTCTTGATTTGGCGAATACCGGCAATATTGTCATGCAGCAGCGAGTTCATGTCCGAGGTGGCATCGCGTTGATTCCGATATCGGTCCCTACCGCAGGTGGAGTAAATCCATGCACCGACGGCGAGAAGCGGAATGGGCAGGGTTGCCCAACCGGCGACAACGGGATTGAGAACATAGAGGTAGATGCCGATGCCGAGCACCTGCAGAATAGCGATGATTCCCTGTTCGATCCCGTCGATGAGGACGCGCTCCATATTGGTCACATCTTCAACGACCCGGGTCATGATATCGCCGGTGCGGCGGGTATCGAACCAACTGAGTGGAAGAAGTTGGATTTTACCATAGAGATCCGAGCGGATGTCGTAGATGACTTTTTGCTCGAAATGGTTGTTGATGAAAATTCTCAAGCTATTGAGGCCCTCACGGATGCCGAACGCGACCAGGGTAAGTAAGACCCAAAAGCGGAATTCGTGGTGCCGTGACGGATTCGGGAGGATTTCGTCCACCGCATATCCCGTGATGGTTGGGAAGACGAAAAGGGCGGCGGTCATGCCAAAGGCACAGAACAGCTGCAGGCTGGCCAGCATGGGATAGCGCCTGAGGTAGGAAAATACTCTGAGAATGGATTTCATCGGTCGCCGCGCACGCTTGGTGCGGGTGGGCAAATTGTAAAGCCAAGCTTTGGTTGTAATCCGATAAAAATCAAAATTTTCAGCATTTTTGAGATTGCCGTGACCGGAATAGTCATTAGGCTCCAAACACTTTCAGATTTCATCGTTTTTCAGAAACAAACCCATGGCGACCACTTTCAGCGTACTCACGTTTCTCATTCTCTGCATATCAGCATTCGTTTCTTACAAAAACAATGGGCGAATGGAGGAAGAGATTGAGAAAAAAAACACATCTCTGAGAAATCTCAAAATCAATCAAGACGAATTGAAATTGAGGCAGGGAATTCTGGCTGATTTGCGTGCCGAGATTCCCAAGATTCAGGAAGAGACCAGATTGGCTGTCGAGGAAACGGGAAAATTGCAGGAACTTAACAACAAGCTGAAGGCTGATGTTGAGACAAAAACACGTAAAATCGCATCCAATGATCGTGAGTATGAAGAGACGAAAAACACGCTCATGTTGGTGGGTGAGCCGACCTCGCTGATTTCCAAAGCGAAAGACATGCGGATCCAGTCCCAGGAGTTCGACGTCATTATCACCAAGAAAGAATCGAATCTTGCGAATTTGAATGCGGAGAACACGGCTGCGGAAGATTTGGGCCGGCGCTTGAAGGAAAACCTGGACATCATCGGTCGAGGCAGTTCTTTGCCATCGTTGAAGACGAAAATTCATCACATTTACCCGAATTGGGGATTCGTCACTTTGGCGAATGGTTATCAATCAGGCGTAACCGGTGGTTCTTCGTTGGACGTCGTCCGAGATGGTAAGGTTGTTGGCAAACTCTTGGTTAATACCGTCGAGAGAAACAGCGCTTCCGCCAGCATTGTGCCGGATTCGATTGGCGAGGACATCACCTTGAGAGTGGGAGATCAAGTCGTTCCTACCCCCGGGAAATGAGCCGCTGAGATTCCAATCATACCTTGAAGTGCCCCATCATTTCCCATAAAAAATTCCCATAACCATGAAATTTGTTGCTCCAATTCTTACGATCCTCGTTGCCGCCGTGGCTGCGTATTTCACGATCAGTCAGACTGAAAAATTCCAGGCTCTGCAGGATCTGAGAATCAACACGAACAACACCATTGTCATTGTCAGTGCGAATATTGACACCGCCTTGGCAGAAATCAAAGTTGAGGAAGGCAATCGTGAAACGGCATTGGGTGAGCGCGCGGTTGCCCAATCAAGCGTCACCAACTTGAAAGATGAAAATGGTTCGATTGAAAACCAGGTCGCTGGCCTGGATACGAAACTGGTGACTCAAGAAACACAGCTCGGCGAGCTCAATCAAGTGGTGGCGGGAGTCAAGCAGGAGTTGGCCCAGGTGAACCTGGAAGTCACGCTCAGCACTCTCAATGATGATTTCAAAAATCTAACCGCTTCGATTGAAGGCAAGCAAGGCAAGGACAAGGGTTTGGATGAGTCGATCGCAAATGAAGAGAAGAGGCTTGCGGACAAGCGTAAGGAGATCGATCGCTACAACGGGCGCATCCAGGCTCGTGACTTGCGTATCGCTCAAAACGAGATCGAAGCCCGCGTCACGGCGGTAAACCATGACTGGGGATTTCTCGTGATTGGTGCGGGTTCGAACTCCGGATTCATGCCGGATACCAGGCTTCTCATCAAGCGTGAGGGCCGTCTGATCGGCACGGTCAAACCTTCGGCTATTGAACTGACCCAGACCATTGCGGATATTGATTTCGATTCGCTTTCCTCGGGTGTGCGCTTCCAACCGGGGGATGAAGTGATTATCGCCAAACCCGCTCCGAATTAATTCCATTTCCGCGATCATGAAACATCTGGCCATCTTGCTTTTCACTGTTCCGTTTTTTGTCTCATGTGCCGACCCAAAGCCGAAAAAGCCGCCCGGACCGGTTTCCGGCTCCAGCCAGCTTCCATGGAATCTTCCTCAGAAAGGCCAAGGTAGTGGCGCGCTTGGCATGATGCCGCAGAATCAGTATCGCCGTTAGGGCGGTTCGAAAAACGGCTGAGGATTTTTTGGAAATTCTCCAAGCCCAGCGAGATTCAATCCCTGTGATAAGGGCTGCCGGCGTGGATCGTTTCGATCCGGTAAACCTAAAGAGGAAAATGGAAATCTGGTCATCACGGGCTAAGTATTGTAACTACGGGGAATGGATGCCTCAAAGTCGCCGATTTCTCTTCACCCAAAAGGTG
>JBIKNX010000220.1:0-4203 GCA_044358435.1 Luteolibacter sp. | reverse complement strand
TGTTTTCTAAATTCGCCAAAGCTCTTTTCTCACGACTGGGTCTCTTCCTGGCTCTGGGATTCTGCAGCTGCGCACCTCAGCTGGATAAAAGTCATAAGATGATTGTCAGCGTGCGTGATCAAAAAATGGTTCTGATGCGTGATGACCAGCCGGTGAAAACCTACAGAATTTCCACTTCCAAGTTCGGGATCGGGGACACTCCCCGTTCCAATTGCACGCCGCTCGGGCACATGCAAGTTGCCAAGAAAATTGGTGATGGCCAACCCGCCGGAGCTGTTTTCAAAAGCCGCAGGCCCACAGGCGAAGTCATCCAACCGAATTCACCTGGGCGGGATCCGATTGTGAGCCGCATCCTGTGGCTGAAAGGAACAGAGAGGCATAATCGCAACGCCTTCAAACGTTTTATTTACATTCATGGGACTCCTGAAGTGAATCGTTTGGGCAATCCGGCATCTTACGGCTGCATCCGCATGGGAACGAAGGATGTGATCGATTTATACAATCGGGTTGGCACCGGTGCGGACGTTTACGTGGTCCGCGGCTCCCTGGGAAATCTGGCCAAAGAGAGAAACCTCGTTGCGCGTTGATCCCTATCTGAAATTTCTCCCGGAAAAGGTAAAACATGAGCTTGACAGATATGGCTTCAGCCCACTAATTTCCCGCCCCCTGCAAGGCAAAACGATTTTTTAATTCCACACATCATGGCAAACACCAAATCCGCAATTAAGCGCAACCGTCAAACCGAGACCCGTACCGAGCGGAACCGCGCTGAGAAAAGCCGTATGAAGACCATCCGCAAGAAGACTCTTGTTGCGATTGAATCCGGCAACAAAGAAGAAGCCACCAAAGCCAGCAACAAGTTGGCATCCGTGCTCGACAAGGCCGCCAAGCGCAATTTGATCCATCCGAACAAAGCGGCCAACATCAAGAGCAAGACCGCGAAGGCAATTGCCGCCATTGGCTGATTCCCCGATCACTTTTTTCCTTTCAGTCAAGCGGTCCGGTTTTCCGGTGCCGCTTTTCTTTTTTAAACCATGTCAAATTCATCTCCAAACCGCGCCGAAGCCGCCGCAAAAATCGCCGCATCTCCCTACCAATACAAGGTATGCGAGGGCTGCGATTCGATCGTGGGTAGGGCCACCGCGCTATGTCCGAACTGCCACAGCTTCCGTTTTGACGATGCGCCGGACGCTGTAACCAAACAGGCGGTTCTGTTGGGCAGCAGGGAACAACGTTCGGTAACGGCTGATGATCTTTCGTAGGATTTTTGATGGCGGTGGCATTTAAAGAATGGCAAGTCGTCTGTGACGCATTGGCCAGCGGCAGGCAGACCATCCTGCTCCGCAAGGGTGGGATTCATGAGGGTCGCGAGGGCTTTTCCTTTGCACACCCATCCTTCTTTTTGTTTCCCACCCGTTTTCATGCCCAGTCGGAGCAAGTGAGAGACGGAGATTTCCAGCCGGAGAAGGAATGGGAGCCCGGTGACGCCTTGGAGATTTGTCACCATGTAGAGGTTCTTTTCGCCATCACGCTGCAGGACTGGGAGCAGGTAACTCGTTTTTTTCCATATCACATCTATACCGAACAAACCGTCAGGGAGAGATTTGATTGGTCCGGGAAAGGCATGTCCACGGGAAGCATTCATCTGGCATTTGTGAAAGTGTCCAAGCTCGGGAAACCATGGCGCCTGGAATATGAGAAGCGTTTCGGTGGCTGCCGCTCATGGTTTGAGCTGCCGGAACCGCCAGATGAGGTGCTTTTGAAATCCAGGGCGGTCATTGAGGCCGCAGATTTCGATAGGATTTCTCAAGAAATTGCCGGTCTGGCAGGGGTTTGATCCCTTGGTTTTACAAGGATTTCCCCATGATCCATCGGAAAATGAGGTTTTTAAGGTTGCCCTGAAGCGTTTCTGCAGGTTGACTTCGCAAGTTTATCGGCATTTTTGCTTCCCTCGCAGTCCTGTCAGTTCCATCCCAGTCGATTCCCGTCAGCCAATCAAATCCATCATGACTCCCTTTCACAAACTCCCCATTATTCTCTCTTTGGTGGTCATTCCTTTCCTGGTCAGCTGTGGTTCAGGTATCAACACGCTTTCAAAAAATGATATCCGTGGATTTTCCAAAACCGATTACACTTCGCTCTCAGCTCCTTCCCAGTCCTTGCTGCAAGCTGCGGCATCCAAACCCAAGGACAAGCACAAGATGCCGGTCTATACCTTCAGTGAGCGCCGTCGGGTGGTCCGCACCACGGCCTACACCTGCTCGGAGTCGGATCACCTCCAATACGGCAGTAAAAATGCGACAGGAACCTATCTCCGTTTCTCGGACAAGGTGAGAAGCGCGGCGGCGGACTGGTCGTTTTATCCGGTTGGTACGGTTTTTCGCGTCAAAGGCATGCCACAGCTTTTTGTGATCGATGATTACGGTTCCGCGCTCACAGGGACAGGGACGATCGATATGTATCAGCCCAACCGCAGCATGATGAACCTATGGGGACGTCGCAATGTCGAGATCAGTATTGTGCAATGGGGATCGTTCGAACGAAGTGCGGATATTCTGAAGGATCGCAAGAAATTCACACATTGCCGCCAAATGCTGGCGAACATAACTCGCCAGCGCCCGGATTTGCGGCGGATCGCGATGCAGTAAAGGGTTCTTTCCGAATCATTCCGGCTTCTATTGCAGCGGTGACATCAATTTGGCCGTACGGCTTGCCAATTTGAACAGGTAGGGTTTCTTCATGAATTCCTCAACCGTCGCCTTGGTGCATTTTGAGAAATCCTCGGTCAGCATGTGATCCACCTCCCGGATGAAATGAGTGTCCGGTATGAAGGCCGTGATCTCAAAATTGAGCCTGAATGAACGGTTGTCCAGATTCGCCGTTCCAATCGCCGCCATGCGTTGGTCGACAAGCATGACTTTCTGATGCATGAAACCATCATTGAAACGGTAAATTTTAACGCCAAACGGAATGGTTTGCTCGTAGTAGGAATAGGAGGAGAGCCAGACAAGAATGTGATCAGGGCGATCCGGCAGCATGACGCGGACATCGACTCCCCGCATCGCGGCCAGCTGCAGGGCGCATATGACTCCATCGTCAGGCACAAAATACGGACTGGCGATCCAAAGCCTTTCCCTAGAGATATTGGCGGCTTCCACAACCAGCATTTGCCATGACTCGATGGGATCCGCCGGGCCGGTGGGGATGATTGCGGTAGTTTGGTCCTCGCGTTGTTCGTTTGGCTCCCACGAGAGATTCGGGATACGGCTGCATGCCCAGAACCAATCCTCGAGAAAAACCACTTGAACGGCTTGAACGGCAGGTCCTTGAATATGGAGATGGGTATCACGCCATGAGCCGAATTCCGCGCTTCGTCCCATATACTCATCTCCTATGTTGAGCCCGCCAAGATAAGCCTCCATGCCGTCAACGATGAGGATTTTCCGATGATTGCGGAAGTTCAGCTGCAGGCGCGACCACCAGAACCGGTTGGCTCCGAAAGATTGGCATTCGACGCCGGCTTCCCTGAGTTCTGTGAGAAATTTCGATGAAAGCTTGTGAGAGCCGATCTCGTCGAAAAGGAAATAGACTTTCACACCTGCCTTGGCGCGTTCGATTAGGGATTGTTGAAATCTTTTCCCGATCTTGTCATTCTTCACGATGAAGAAATTCACGCAGATGTATTTTTTGGAGCGTTTCATTGCCGAGAAAATTTCCTCAAACGTTTCATCACCATCGATGAGCAGATCGAGACGATTTCCCCGTGTGAAGGGCAGGCCTCCCAGTTCCTCAGCGCATCGTTCGAAAAAATTCTCAAGCGGGTAGTTGATGGCATATTTTCTCAGGCTGACGCTCATGTTCCTCGCGATCTTTCTGAGCTTGGCATCGTTTCCGCGCCTTGCGCGAACGTAGCCCTCGAATTTACTTCTGCCCAAAAGCCAATACAACGGGATGGCCAAAAACGGCATGAAAAACAGGGAAACCACCCATGCGATGGTTCCTTGCGAGGTTCGGGTATTCATGAGGGCATGCAATATGTGAAAAAAGCCGATCATGTAGAACAAACCGATTCCGAGCAGTCCCCAGTGGGTGGTGGGATCCAATTTTAATCCGAACATGGGTAGAACATGCACCGGAAATCGGGTTCCGACAAGAAGTCCCCGCATTATGAGATTTTCCGGTTTCTACCGGGCCGACTTGACT
>JBIKNX010000219.1:0-4217 GCA_044358435.1 Luteolibacter sp. | reverse complement strand
TGAACCGGCGGCTTTGTGCATGAACGCATCTGGAAAATTAGCGGAGGTAGACCCGCCCTTTTTTGATCAGGGCAACCGGCTCTTTTTTCTCTCCCATTGCCTGAGGTGCGGCGGCGCTTGCCTTTGACTCGATCGCGGCGGCTTTGTCCTCCTGACCGAGCTCGCGGACGAGCGGGTTGGTTCCCGCACCTTTATCTAGCACGGGCTGGGGACCACCGATCGCGGAGTAAAGGATTGAGACCTCATCGTCACCACCACCGCGCTTGACCCATTCGATGGGCACGCCGTTCCCGCCATCCGCATCGGTGGGACCTTCCTCGGCATCAGGGGTCTCTAACGCATCACCGGAATCCACAACTTCGTTTTCTTCAACCTGACCGCCTTCTTCGGACACAACCACCTCGGAATCCGTATCAACCACCGTGTCATCGATCGAGACCGGCTCTTCAGGAGGTCTTGGGAAAATGCACGGACCTTCAACATCCGGAACGAATCCTTCAAACGGTGCGCAGCGGGCGATTTCCGGAGTGATCGTGACGGCTTCTTCCGCGAAAACGAAAGGACCGGTAAACATTGAGGTCAAGCAGATCAGCGAGGTGAGTTTGGATGGTATTTTCATGGTTATGGTTTGGGAGGATTTACAAATACACCTATATATCCGCCGGCAGCCGAAAAACGGATCATTTTTTTACAAAAAAGATGGGGCGGCGCCAGGAATGCGAATCTGCCGCCACGTCCTGGCTTTTCCGGCTGTCCCGTCCCTCACGGAAAAAGCGAAGCGACCGGCTGAGAACCATCCATTGCCATATACATTTGCTGCCGAGCTAAAGTTCGCACAACACGGGTCAGTTACAAGACGCGCGGGAGTGGTTGAACCTCTGTCCCGAAAGGCATCTCCGCATTTTCCCCATTTGGAAAATTAAAAATCTCCTGAATGATTTGAATCATCCAAATGCGCCCTGAGCTCGAACAAATCCGTGCGTCTGTCCATTAGCGGAGTCACCGAACCTGCTTCACGGGAGCGGTAAAGATCGCGGATATCAAGATCGGCAACAAGCAAGGCTTCCACATTGGGATCCGCCTCCGCTTGGATGCCGTCGCGGGCAAATTCGAAGTCGCATGGCGTGAACACCGCCGCTTGTCCGTAGTGAACATTCATCGCCGGAACATTTGGCAAACTACCGACCACACCGGCCGTGACCACGTAGATCTGGTTTTCAATCGCCCGCGCCGCCGCGCATTTCGTGACCCGCAAGTAGCCCTGACGGTTGTCAGTGCAATAAGGAACAAACAAGATTTCGATTCCCTGATCTGCCAGATAACGCGCCGCTTCGGGAAACTCGACGTCGTAACAGATCAAAATTCCAATCTTAGCCTTCGGCGTCTCAATGACATGAAGCCGGTTACCCCCGGAGATTTGCCAACACGATTTTTCCCACGGCGTGATGTGAAGTTTCGGTTGGGAAACGAATCCTCCATCCGGGCGAAACAGCATGGATTCGTTTTGCAAACTTCCGTCATCCTTGAGCACGGGATGCGATCCGGCGATAATGTGGGTTTGAAAATCGAGTGTCAGGGATGACATGAGTTCACGGAATTTCGGCGTCAACTCCGCCAACTTCCGAATCCCCTCTTCCGCCGGAACCGAATCCATCCCGGAAAGCAACTGCACGGAGAAAAATTCTGGAAACAGCACATAATCCACCCCGTAATCCGTCACCGCTGTTTCAACAAAATATCTCACCTGCGCCGCGAACTCATCGAAATCGGCAATTTTTCTCATCTGATACTGCACGCAAGCCACGCGGACTTTTCGATCTTGTCCTCCCGGTGTCCCACGCAGGTATTTCTCTCCCTCAATCTCAAATTTACTCGGTTCCATGCCAACGACCTTTGTTGATTAAGCGGCCGCAGGCAATACCAAGATGCGACGCTCTCTCCCAAACAAAGGGAATTTCACCTGCTCGAGAGTAAGGAGAAATACAATATGAACCGCAATCGCAGCGTAACCTGGATGGCCGGACTGTATGATCCGAACTTATCCGGCAAACAAACGCGGATGGACACAGATACTTAACCAAAGGGTTTTCAAATACCTTTGACAACCAAGGGGACTGAAAATGCTTTGATTCATTGATTTTGCAAAGCGACGCTTTGTGGTTCATCCGTGTCCATCCGTGGTTCGTTCTTCAAAAATTCGTGGTTTATCCGCTGTTTTACCCCCAGTCCCGGCCTGATTGTGAAAAATTTCACAATCGACTTGAGACATCGTTCACAAGCCACCATCTTTGCGGCGAAGCCACTCCGCACCATGGAAAGCACCGACACTGTCCCAACTTACGCCGCCTACGATTCCAAGATCGAAGGCAACATCATCTTCACCCGTGTCGATGCCGCGATCAACTGGATGAGAAAAAACTCTCTTTGGCCCATGCCGATGGGGCTTGCCTGCTGCGCAATCGAGTTGATGGCCACCGCTTCCTCCCGGTTTGACATTTCTCGCTTCGGCATGGAAGTCATGCGCTTCTCTCCTCGTCAGGCGGATGTCATGATCGTCGCAGGAACCGTGACATACAAAATGGCTCTCGCCGTGAAGCGTGTCTGGGATCAAATGCCCGAGCCGAAATGGTGCATTGCGATGGGGGCCTGCGCCTCTTCAGGCGGCATGTATCGCTCCTATGCGGTACTTCAGGGCATCGATCAGATCATTCCCGTGGACGTTTACATTTCCGGTTGTCCTCCGCGTCCTGAGGCACTCATCGAAGGCCTGATGAAACTCCAGGAAAAAATCGGCAAGGAGCATTCCACCCAAGATCAGAAAAAAACCTTTTTCGAAGACACGGTCTGAGACCGCTCAACAACCCAACCTTTTTTCCACCCAACCCCTGCCCTCATGTCAGCCAGCCTAACCCGCCAAGTTGCCTCAAACGATCTTACCGCCCTGCGCGACGCGCTCGGAACAGGCATCATTTCCGAACTCGAATTCCGCGGTGAGCACACGCTTGTCCTGACCCTTGAAGCGCTGCCAAAAGCTCTCACGTTTTGCAAGCGAACGCTCAATTATGAAATGTTGTTGGACATCTCCTCGCTCGATCATTTCGGCGAGGATCCGCGCTTTGAAGTCGTTTACGAACTTGCTTCGCTCGACGACACCCGCCACCTGCGCCTGAAAGCAAAAGTTTCCGAAGACGAAGCGGTTCCGACTGCGATCCATCTCTGGGCCGCTGCCGATTGGCATGAACGCGAGGTTTGGGACATGATGGGCATACCCTTCAGCGATCACCCGAACCTGAAGCGCATCCTCATGTGGGAGGGCTATCCGTTCTTCCCGCTGCGTAAAGATTTCCCACTCGCCGGGCGTCCAACCGACATGCCGGACGTCGCCTTCACCGGCGTCGCACCCCTTGAGGGCGGACCATTCGTCACCGCTCCGGGAGCGGAAACCGTGGCCAAACGCGAGCCTCACGCGAGGCATCAGGAGTAATCCGGAACTTTCTTTTTCTCGTGAAAGACAGGTTGGAAAGAAGTGTTTTCCTGTTGGGAAACGCCCCCTTGACCTGGATCATCATTGCGACCCTCATCGGCTTTCAGGCCGTTCCGAGCCTGTTGCATGAACTGGAATCCGCTCAAAGACTCTTCGGTCTGAACCGGCATGCTTTGGCCGAAGGCAAAATCCACCAGATATTCAGTTATATTCTCATTCATGGCAACCTGACTCATCTGGGGTTAAATATTGCCGCGATTTTGCTCCTTGGTTCCAAATTGGAAAACACGCTTGATCGGCGCACGATGGAACGGCTCTCGATTCTTGCGACTCTCGGCGGTGCCTTGGTCTTTCTTCTGCTTGCTCCAGGCAGCCAGACTCTGGTCGGCGCCTCTCCTCTCTGTTTCGCCTTCCTGCTGATGCTGACCACGCTCTCGCCAGAATCGAAATTTTTTCCCGTCTTTCTCAACGGCAGGAATCTTGGCATGGTCATCATGCTCATCCATCTTTTGCTCGCGATTCTCAACCCCGCCCTTCCCACGGGACCCATCGCAAAACTCGGTCAGGCAATCGCGAGTCACATGCCGGACCTTTTCAATACCTCTCATCCTAAAAAGGAAAATGGGCGTGTTTTTTAAGCCTCATTGGCTGAGGAGTTTGATTTTTCATTTTGTGCGTCGTTAAGCGTGGTGGTTTTATCCACTCAGGAGTAATTCAGCCTCTTCGGGTAGGC
>JBIKNX010000218.1:0-4236 GCA_044358435.1 Luteolibacter sp. | reverse complement strand
GAATACTGGGTCTGCATCACAAGCCTTATGGGCTGAATCTTTTTTTGGTTAAAAAAGGATGCGATAGAGGAGCTGTTCCAGCCCTTCGTTATCTTCGTTTTCTTCTGTAAAAATTTTCTTCACAAAAGGCAACAAAGGGAACGAAGGAGCTTCGCGCGTAGCTTTCGATTCAAGATCTATTTGGAGATTTTTTGAGCGACATGGACGGAGATCCAAATCCTTGTTTTACAATGAGATTCTCGCCGCTTTGGACTGGATCTTCCATAGCTTGATTGCCCTAGTGGAGCAGCCAACTTACCTGGCTGCCGGATTTACAACCATTTCATCAACCCGTGCGATCGGCGCATGGATCCGAACACGGATGTAGCGGGTTGCGACGGGCTTGCCACGGTCCGTCGGACCGGGAATGATCGCGAGCAACGAGCGGGGCTTCAGATCGTCCGGGTCGACCTTTTTGTTTCTCGCACCGTAGCTAAACGTGATGTTGTTGCCGCGTCCTCCCGCATTCCAATTCACCCCATCCTCCGAGGTCTCATAGCCAACGCTCTTGGGGAAAGGCACGCCGGCCTCCGGATGATAAAGCAAATTGATGCCGAACCGATCGATCGCGCGCGGCTCTTTCAGGTCCAGGATCAGTTCGGTCACCCCGCCATCGGCAGAGGTGAAGGTTTGCCATTCCTTGTCACTTGCGTCGACGCTTGCGAACTTGCCATTGGTGAGTGCGGCGAGAGTTCCGGAGGACGGCTGCGTGCCACTGACCGTCGCCCCGATCGCCGCGTGGCCGGCGACATCTTCAGGGCTATCAAAATGAACTGCGGTGAAGACATCCGGTTCAAACCGAAGCTTGGGATCGATCAACAGACAAGCCTTGCGGGCAAAGCGCTCACCCATCACCGCGTACGCGGGCGTTGGAAAATGTCCGTCGGCAAAAGAGTAGCCGCCCCAGGGATTCACTCCGGTGTTGAGATCATCCGTATCGACCCAATCTCCGTAATCGTGGGCTTCGCCGATTTTTTGTTGAAGCGATCTCATCAGATCGCCATCGACCAGACCTCTTGGAGTGGTCCAATAGTCGTTGATGCGGCCAAGCACATAGTTGACCCGTTGCACGCCAAGATCGGCTTTGATCTGATCGAGGATGCCATAAAAACTTTCCTCATAAACGGTTCCCCAACCTGACTCGGCATCCGCTTCCCCCTGCATCCAGATATAGCTGACCGTGGTGAGGGATTTCCCCTGGGTTGCTTTTTTAACGCTGGCAATCAATGCATCGTAGAGGTTGCCGTTGGGAGTCGGAGCTTTGCCGTCCTTGGGTAAAGCCTCGACCTGACCCTCGGGAAGATGCCACTTTTTATACCAACGGCGTATCGGCTGGCTGGGGTGGGCGAGGGTCACGACCGTCACCTTGGCCGCTCCGAACACCTTTTGAACTGCCGCCTGAAAACTTTTGGGTAGCGGATCCCGCATGTTCGATTGGCCCGAGAGAATGAAGAGGTGATGGCCGGGAGATTGCGTGGTTTCTTCCGCGAGGCTTTTTTCAGACAAGAAAAGCATCCCCGCCAGCTGGATCAGCAGCAGGGATTTGAAGGAAGCGGTGAGGGCTTTCAACATACAACAAGTCTACGGGGTGAGGATTTTGAGTTTATCGCTGGAGTCGAGTTCTTGCATGAGCTCATCGGCCCGCTCCCGGAGTTCTTTGATTTTTTCAGGAAATTCTTTGCCCACATCTTTGAGCTCTGCGATATCTTCTTTCAAGTGATAGAGCGCCGGATCGGCGGGTCCTTCGGGTCTTTTGGTGGGATCTGCCGAAGTGACAGCATCCCGTTTGTCGAAGAAGAGCTTCCAGTCGCCCCGGGTGATCGCGAGTGGCTTTCGATATTTTCCATGCCAGTGGAGAAGTTCGGTGCGGGGATGTTTTTCGGCATTTCCCAACCAGGTATTCCATACATCCAAACCATCAATCATGGGCTTGTTTTGGGTGTGCTTTTTCAGATCAATCCCAGCTGCGCGGCAGAGAGTGGGGAGAAGATCCATCGCGGACATCAACGCATCGCTCGTTTGTGCGGGTGGAATTTTGCCGGGCCAGCAAACCATGGCCGGGACCCGGGTGCCACCTTCAAGCGGACTCCATTTTTTACCGCGCAGAGGCAGATTGCTCGCAGCCTGATCACCTTGGGCACCGTTGTCGGAAATGAAAATGACGATGGTGTGTTCCCTCAACTTCAGCTCTTCTAACAGCTTGATCACTTCGCCGATCCGCGAGTCGAGTTCCTCGACCACATCGCCGTATTCGCCGAACTTGGATTTTCCTTTCCAATCCGGATGTGCCTCGACCGGAAAATGCGGGGCGGTGTGGGGGATATAGAGGAAAAACGGTTTCTCGTGATTCTCGCGAATGAAGCGCAGGGCTTCGTTGGTGAACAGTTCGGTGAAGTGCCGGTTGTCCACATCTTTCATGACGAGGTCATCGCCACGCCAGATTTTCTTGAGCTGATTGTTGCTCATCGGGTTGTAAAACGCGCTGTCGAAACCCTGATCTTGCGGACGGGTTCCGGGGAGTTGGCCGATGTGCCATTTTCCGGAAATGCCCGTGGCATAGCCTTCGGCTTTGAAAACTTCCGCCATGGTCAGGGCATCGGAACTCATGCCGTCTGTGGGGCCCATCAGGAAGCCGGCGACGCCCTGGGTCCAGCCGAGCCGGACAGGATACGCCCCGGTGAGCAATGCCATGCGCGATGGCGTGCAGATCGCCGCGCCTGAATGAAAATGGGTCAGACGGATGCCGTCTTTGGCCAGCTGATCGAGCACCGGCGTCCGGATGGATGGATGGCCGAAGCAGCCGAGATCCTGATAACCGAGATCGTCCGCCATGATCAGGACCACGTTGGGTTTGCGCGCGTCAGCGGCGAAGACCGCAAGCGAACCGACCAACCAAAGCGTGATGGCGGTACGGAACATCATTTCTTCACGGGGAGGGTTTGCCAGATGACTTCCAGGAGCTCGTGGGCCTGCGGATCGTGGGCTTTGAGTTCTGCCGCGACAAAAGGATAGAAATCATTGCGATAGAGAAACGCTTCCGTGGCCTCGGCGAAATATTCCTTATGATCCGTGAGCGCGTAGTGTTTGGTTTCACCTCCGTTCACGTGGAGGACTTTTTCATAATCACCGCGTTTCCTCGCGGCTTGATAAGCCTCGAGAATGCCCGGGTGTTCAAACCCCAACACTTGATCGTGATAAGCGTGTGCCAGCTCATGGAGAATCACGGCCGGTTGTTTGAGCATGTTCTTCTTTGAAAACATCTGGCTTGCCACGGGCAAGTGGACTTTTTTCACCAGATCCGGGTGGTAGCCTTTTCCCGCAAGCCAATCCTTACTCGGGTGGTATTGCATATTGCCGAGCTCCGGGTGCTTGTGCTCGATCCAGATCCCGACTTTCCGCAGATCCGCCAATTGCGGTTCGGGCATCAGGATGATGATGCGTTGCAAATGATTGGCCAACATTTTCAACGCAAGCCCGCCCTCTGCCGCGTGTTCTCCTTCGAGCATTTTGGGATCAACGGAAACCTTCCAGCCTTCGATGTCTTTCACAACCGGCTCGAACCAACCGATTTTTTTCGTTTCCGCAGATGCGGAGATGACGAGGGCGAGGAAGAGGAAAAGAAATTTCATAATGTTTTGTTTTTACAGCCCCGACTTTATCGGAGTGGGAAGATAATGAAGTCAACGAAGGAGCTTTGCGCTGTGCCTTGGCTTTGATTTTTCTATCATTTGGCTGGAGTATTGAAAATGCGATTGTTGGAACATCCTTCGATCTCTTTGTGGCCTTCTGTGAGAATTCTTATTTTTACAGCCCCGACTTTATCGGGGTGGGAAGATAATGAAGTCAACGAAGGAGCTTTGCGCTGTGCCTTGGCTTTGATTTTTCTATCATTTGGCTGGAGTATTGAGAATGCGATTGTTGGCGCATCCTTCGTTCTCTTTGTGGCCTTCTGTGAGAATTCTTATTTTTACAGCCCCGACTTTATCGGGGTGGGAAGATAATGAAGTCAACGAAGGGGCTTTGCGCTGCGCCTTGGCTTTGATTTTTCTATCATTTGGCTGGAGTATTGAGAATGCGATTGTTGGAACATCCTTCGTTCTCTTTGTGGCCTTCTGTGAGAATTCTTATTTTTACAGCCCCGACTTTATCGGGGTGGGAAGATAATGAAGTCAACGAAGGGGCTTTGCGCTGCGCCTT
>JBIKNX010000050.1:0-14508 GCA_044358435.1 Luteolibacter sp. | reverse complement strand
CACCCTTGTGAACACCATCATTCCGAAAAACGCACCGACATTGAAGCAAAGGAGATTCAGGGAGCCCCAAACCTGTTTTCCTTTGTTGATCGCTTCAGGCGACGCACCACTTGCCTTCAGGTGGCTCGTGATGATGTCACCGACAAGATCGGTTGAGAATACCCCGATACCCCATAATCCAATGACACCGGCGCAAGAAAGAATCATCCCGAGCAGGGCGTGGCGTCGCCAGGTGGAGTGGCTGAAAAGATCCTTGTAAGATCCGGATTTCTTACCTTGGGCCGTGGCCCGATCCCGGGCAGCCACCCAAGCCTCCGGCTCTTTGACGCGCAGCTGAATGGTCGCGACCATGAAGGCCGGCAATGCGCCAATCAAAAACAACCACATCCAGTAGTTCGGATTGGTGCCGATTGCGGTTAGCGCGATACTTAAACCGATCAAACCTGCCGCCACGTTCCCGACCGCTGAGAAAGATTGCAAAACTCCGAGCGCGCGCGGTCGAACAGCGCTGGGCAACGTATCCGCCACAAGCGCCACCGCCAAGCCGAACACTCCACCCACACCAAGCCCGGTGATGAAGCGGAAGATGGTGAAATCCATGTAATGCGGCGACAACCCCTCAAACCAGGGAATGGAGGTCAACTGCAAGCTCTGGGCAATCGTTGGAAGTTTGGGAAATCCGGCCAAAGCCGAAAGACCGGTCGCCAAGGAATAGAGCAATACCGTAACCGCCAACATCTTGGCCCGACCGTAGCGATCCCCCAATGATCCGAAAATCATTCCGCCCGTCGCCCATCCGAGAACGAAGATAGCTGTCGCGATACCTCCATAAAACTTCGTGTCCTGCCCCTCTTCCAGAAGCGCCGCCATCGCGGGGTTTCTTGCCAGGTTGAAAAGTTGCTGGTCCAGACAATCGAATAGCCAGGCAAGTGTCGCCACAATGAAGACCAGCCGCTGATAAGGCTGAAGTTGCGACCACCAGCCATTGCTGCCATTTGGTAAGTTTTCAACAGAGTTCGACATATCTTTTTTGAAATTCAATTCGAAGAGACTCCAACGACAGACGCACCAACCCGCAAGCACTATTTACGCTTTCTGATCGCGGCGACGCGAGAGCGGATGTGGTGAGGCAATCTTTATACCTGCGGACTTGCACTTTCCGACCCTTGCCTCAATCATCCGGACATGGATCATGCCACCGAAACTGAAGTTGCCGATGCCGCAAAACACCTGCGCTCACTTGAACAAGGACTCAATCAAATCCTCTTCGGTCAGGAACAGATCATTGGTTTGGTCATAACCGGCATCCTCGCCCGCGGGCACATTCTCCTCGAAGGCCTACCCGGCTTGGGAAAAACCGAGCTCGTGAAAGGACTCTCGAAGCTGCTTCAACTCGAAAACAAACGCGTCCAGTTCACTCCTGACCTTCTTCCCGGTGATATCACCGGAAACCCCATTCTTCAGGAAATCGACGGGCGTCGTGAGTTCGTTTTCCAACCCGGTCCTTTGTTTGCAAACATCGTCCTTGCCGATGAGATCAACCGCGCCTCCCCCAAAACCCAATCCGCCTTGCTGGAAGCCATGCAGGAACGACGCGTCACGGTTCTGGGTAAAACCCATGAACTCCCCCTTCCGTTTTTCGTTCTCGCCACCCAAAACCCGATCGAACTCGAAGGCACCTACCCGCTTCCGGAAGCCCAGCTTGACCGTTTCCTGTTCAAATTGGAAATGACCCGTAACGACGTTTCCACCCTGCAACGCATCGTCTCGGATCGCGAGCTCGGAACCGAACCACACGTCGCTGCCATCATGACTGCCGAAACCCTCTCCAGTCTGCTCAGCCTGGTCCGCCGCATCTATCTTCCCGATGTCGTTGCCAACTACATCGCCCGCTTGGTCGACTCCACACACCCGGGCCAGCACGAAGGAGCAAAGCAAATACGTTTCGGTGCCAGCCCTCGCGCGGCGCTCGCCATGTCTTCCGCCGCCAAGGCCCGTGCCCTCATCCATGGCCGTTCCAACGCTTCCTTCGAAGATGTCAAAGCCATTGCTCCGGCGGTTCTTCGCCATCGCATCGTGTTGGATTATCACGCCAAGGTCGACGGACATACCGCCAACTCCGTCATCCAGAATCTCATCGATCAAATTCCGTTCCAAAGCAGCGCCACACCAAAAAATCTCACCCCGGCTTAAATGAACACACCTACAAACCGGAACGGATTCCGGATACTTCTCATGTCGGCCCTGAAGCTTGCCGCTCTTCTCAGCAGCCTCACTCTGGCCAACGCCCAAGCGGTTCTCTTCCGTCAGGTGGTTGATTCTGTGACCGACACCCACGTGGAAGTCACCTCACTTTTCTCCGCTCCGGCTCTCGGCGGATTTCATCCGGTTCGGGTATTCATTTCCAACAGACAAAACATCCCGCACAGCATCAATCTGAGCTTCCATAGTTCGACAGATTACCAGAGCTCGTTATCCACCTCGGCGGATTTCTCGTTTTATGCGGAGCCGGGAAAATCTGCCACTTACGATATCGTTGTGCCGCTGGCACCACAAAACGGCTACTCTTCCTATCAGCAATTCAAAGTCAAACTGACCGGATCGATGGGCAAGAATTCCCACGAGGACAACGTCAAGTTCTCCACTGCCCAGCCCCTGGTGCTTTTGAGCGAAACCCTGCACACCCCCAATGCCTCGGCGCTCGACTCCGAGGTGACATCCCGAGGATCAGCCGGTTACCCGGGCGGAAGCGGACAATTTTCCTCGCGATTCAGCCCATCTCAGCTGCCCGACGACTGGCGGGCTTTTTCCAGCTTCGACTCGATCCTGATGACCGATCAGGACTGGATGGCAATTCCTCCCGGCCCCCGCCATGCCATCACGGCGTGGCTCCGGCTCGGCGGACAACTTGTGATCTACTCCGAAAATTCACCCAACGCCACGGCACTCGGTCTTCCCGTTGAAAGCAGCTATGGAGAATACTCGATCCAACCCATTACCAGAGATAAACTGAATCCCAAAGCCACGGTTGATCTGGTCAACCGGAGAGCGAACAAAAGCCGTATCGCGGCTATCACCAATGATTTCAAATCCACTTGGCCGCTTCAGAAAACGCTTGGTGAAAAATCATTCAACTCCGTTTTGTTCATCCTGATCCTCATCGCTTTTGGCATCATCGTGGGTCCGGTCAATCTCTTCATTTTTGCGAAGTCCGGCCGCAGGCACCGCTTGTTCATCACCACCCCGATCATTTCAATCGCCACTTCGCTACTGCTCATCGTCTTGATCATTTTTCAAGACGGCTTCGGTGGCACGGGTCGCCGCCTCGTTCTGATGGAAGTCCGTCCCGACGAAAATCAAAACGCCGCATTCATTCATCAGGAACAATTCTCACGCACGGGAGTCATGACCTCTCCGAGCTTCTCCATCGATGCATCCGCGCTCCTGGTTCCCGTGCCGATCCGATCAAGTCGTTGGTCGCGTTTCACCGATTCATATGGAAGCAGAGGAAATTATGACATCCAACCCACTGGCAGCAGATTATTCGCCTCCGGCAGCTGGTTCCAGAGTCGCTCTGAACAAGGCCAACTCGTTACCGCAGTGGAACCAACGCGCGGTCGTATCGAACTTGCGAAAGAAGCAGGGCGTTTGGTTTCAAACTTTGACTTCACCATCAAAACCCTCCTCTTCCTCGATGACGACGGCAGCTGGCACCGCGCTGAAAACCTCACCAAAGGCGAGCCCGCAAAGCTCACCTCCATCGACCCCACCATGGCACAACCCATCCTCAATGACCTGAACCTGAAATTCACCGGTCGCAACCTGTCATTCCTTAAAAAAGTTCAGGAACGAAAGGGCCACTATATCGCCATCGCATCTGATGCCCCCGCCATCGAGACCCATCCATCCATCGACTGGCAAACCACCACCATCATCACGGGGCCCATTGTCCGCTAAAACTTCAAATCCCAAGGAAGAGCAGGCATGAAATCGGATAAACCATATAATCTCGAAGAGCGCACTTATGCTTTCGCTCTCGAGATCCGCCTGTTTCTCAGAAACACTATATGGGATCCAGTTTCATGGTCTGACATCAAACAATTACTCAGATCCTCCGGTTCGGTTGCCGCCAATTACGTCGAATCCATAGAAGCGATCAGTCCGGATGATTGCATTTATCGACTGCGTCTATGCAAAAAAGAAGCACGTGAATCCGGACTTTGGTTGCAACTCATGAGTGATAGCAATCCTATCGATGATGAAATTCACCGCAAAATTGAAGCACACATCGCCGAAACCAAGGAACTTATAAAAATATTCGTCACGATGATCCGCAATAAATCCGCACTACAGACTCTTCCTTGAGAGTTGAAATTTGATCTTTGAAATTTATGAGCGACTCAGCAATTACAGTTCACAACCTTTACCGCTTTTTCGGTCCTCTTCAGGCTGTTAACGGCATTTCGTTTGAAATTCCTCACGGCTCGGTTTGTGGATTTGTGGGCGCGAACGGCGCCGGTAAAACCACGACCATGCGTATTCTCGCCAGCCTTGATTACCCGACCATGGGACATGCGGAAATTTGCGGGATCAACGTCATTCACCACCCGGCCGAAGTGCGGCGCCTCATCGGTTGGATGCCGGATCATTTCGGAAACTACGACAACATGACAGTCTTGGAATACCTCGACTTTTATGCGCGCGCACTCGGCTACAAAGGAAAAGAACGCCGTCAACGGATTGAAGAGGTCATGGAATTCACCGATCTCATTCCGCTGGCGGACCGCTTTTCCAACAAACTTTCCAAAGGCATGACCCAGCGGCTTTGTCTGGGTCGCTCCCTTCTCCATGATCCGCAAGTTCTGATCATGGATGAACCGGCAGCCGGTTTGGATCCGAAAGCCCGGGTCGAACTCAAGCACCTCATCCGCGTTCTCGCCAAGGAGGGAAAAACGATTTTCATCTCTTCCCACATTCTCTCCGAACTCGGCGAAATGTGCGATACCCTGTTGTTCCTCAACAATGGCCGCATCGTTCATCATGGCGATTCCGAATCCCTGAAACGCTCATCCGATTCCCTCGGCGGAGTGCTATATGATGTGCAATTGGATGGCGATCCGCAGGCGCTATCCGATTGGGCGGTTCTCCAACCCAATATCGAATTGTTAGAATCCCGCAAAACAGGCGGACGCATCCGGATCGATACGGAAGATCCGGCGAAAGCGGCGGATGTCCTGTCACGCATGGTAAAGGACAATCTGCGTGTCATCGACTTCCACCGCGAACAGCGCAATCTTGAAGACGCGTTCATCGACATGCTTTCCAATATCGAGAATGGAAAGCAGGCCGTCCGAACACCGCCGCCGATTCCTTCACCCATTCCGCTGCCCGTCAAGGGCGCCGAAGAACAACAGGTCTTGATGTGAGATTTACGAACTGCCGTTTACCCTCCTCATGAAAATTTCATTTCTCCACGATTTTCCGGACCGCCTTTCGCCGATGCTGGTGAAGGAACTGCGACAAGGCCTGCGCACCCGTGCGTTTATAGGCGTTTTTCTGACACTTCAAATCATCCTCGGCGTGATTCTTCTCGGTGCAGGCACAGCCTCCACTTCGGATCAGGCAGGCAGCACCATTTCCAACATCATCTTCATTTTCTTTTCGATTGCGGTCATCATCATTCAACCGATGCGAGGCATGACTGCCCTGTCTTCCGAAATCAAAGGCAATACGATCGACATGATGGTGCTTACCCGCCTCTCGGCCTGGCGGATTGTCGCCGGAAAATGGTCCGCACTTGTCAGCCAGTCCGCACTCATCCTGGTGACAATCATTCCCTATCTCATTCTCCGCTATTTCTTCGGCGGCATGAATCTGATTGGCGAGGTGGTGATGCTGATCCTGATTTTCATCTCATCCGCCACGCTCACAGCCATCACCGTCGGACTTTCCGCCTCACCATCGGTCATCCTCCGCTCCATCCTGCCGATGATCGGTATTCCCTTGGGGGCCTACGCAGCTTTGATGATGATCCTTTTCAGCGGCATGGGAGGAAGCGGATCGATTTTCGATTTCTTCTCTCTCGAATCCACCGAATCCAAAATTACCATCTCCCTCTATATCACGGCATGCCTGTATTACGGATTCTTCCTGTTGTCCATCGGCACCTCGCTCATCGCACCCTATGCGGAAAACCATTCCACCACACGTCGTCTCATCGCATGCTTCGTCACGATGGCGGCTGCGGCAATCGGAATCATTTATTGCGATGATGTCGATGTGATGATCGCCGTTTATTCCCTGATTTTCGCTCCGATTTTCACCATCAGCCTCACAGAGTTCGGCATACTTGTTCCACCGGTGGTTCATCCGTTTGAACGTTTTGGCAAAATCGGAAGTTTGCTTGGAATTTTCCTGCTCCCAACTTGGGCAACCGGCGTTTTCTTCTGTTATCTCCTCACATTGATTGCGGGCATTTCATTATGCTTCGTTCGCGATAGCTATATCGGCAGTGACTCGCTCATCATCGGCATGGGCATGATCTCGGGCATGGTGTTTCCCGCAATTTTGGTGAATTTCTTCAAAATGCATGGGCCCGCACGTGTCTCCAACCATATCCTCTTCTCTGCCGCTTCCGGCATCATCGCCTTGACCCTCATGGGCATCGCGGAATCCCTCTCGAGCAAAGGCTTTCTCTGGCTCTTTGTCTGGATCCCACCGGTTTCCATGGCCATGACGGAAAGCAGCGGTATCGATGAAGATGCTTTGTTATTGGCGACGGTTTTTTTCAATATTGTCTATTTCACCATCTTCATTTGGCTAGCCACCCGCAACTACCGCCGTTCCATCAGGGAACTCAATCACAGCGGCTCATAAACAAGAATAACCCGATTTCCCGAATGAACCATCCGCTCGTATCCCCGGTCCGGTCGGAAAAAATTCCACCCTGTCGACTCGCATGGATCAATCATCATGATCAACTGACACTTATCCCCACTTTGCCTAAATGACCCGAAACAACCTTAACAAAATGGAAACCCTACACGGAGCCGCTTCCTACGCGCTTTCTTCAGACCTTGTCTCTCTCTACGTCACGCAGGAAGGGGGGCATCTGGCACCTGTCACTTTCAAAATCGATGACCGCATCGTTTCCCCATACGCACTTGCACCGTGGTTGCCGGATGAGGTTGATGCCACATTGCCCGTGCTTTTGAAAAATCTTCGCGGGGATTTTCTATGCCTTCCTTTCTGCCCACAAGAAAACGGACCGCCGCATGGTGAAACCGCCAACGCTTCATGGAAATTCGTTTCTCAAGATGATCTGTCACTCACTCTTGAAACGGATGCTTCCGATGTCTCCGCAAAGATCACCAAAACCCTGTCTCTGCGTCCGCGTGAAAGCGCGATTTATCTGACGCACCGTTTCGACGGACTGGAAGGCGATTGGTCTTACGGAACCCATCCGATTTTAGATCTCTCCAGCTTGCCTGCGGGCTCGGCTCGACTCAGTGTCTCCCCTTTCCGCTGGGCTTCGGTCTATCCGGAATGTTTTTCCAACCCCGCGGACGGCGCCCGCCAACAACTCGAAATCGGTGCGATTTTTTCCGATTTATCGGCAGTCCCGTTGGCCGATGGCGGAACAACCGATCTGACCCATTACCCCTCGGACTCCCAAACCGACGATCTTGTCATGATGGTTTCAGAAGCCGGTTCCGAGGAACAGCCCTTTGCCTGGTCCGCCTGTGTGTTCGACGGCTATGTGTGGTTTGCACTGAAAAATCCAAGCGACTTTCCGGCGACCATGTTCTGGATTTCCAATGGCGGGCGTTCTGCCGCCCCATGGCAATCCCGCCACACCGCACGCATCGGGATCGAAGATGTTTGCTCGCATTTCTGCGACAGCGTCGATATCTCCCGAAAAGACCTGCTCCACAATCTGAGCGTCCCTTGCACACGTCATTTTTCGAAGGACCATCCCGTCACACTGAAAAACATCCAGGCCGTAGCAGCCGTTCCTTCGAACTTCGGTAAGGTGGATTCCATCATTCCCTTCAGTGAAAAAGAAATCCAAATCACCGGAGAAAACGGCGACAGGGTCACCGTTCCCCTGAATTGGAAATTCGTGACAGGCAGTTAGTTTTAATAAACTGGACCGCGCGTCTCCAGACGCGCTTTTGTTCCAACATCAGATCGCTCGCACGATTGCCGCTGAATAACGAAGGAGCCAAGATTCAACCACTGTTGAGCGGTCGCTTAGCGGCGACTTGTTCGCATCTGGTTATTTTCAGGGAAGCACCACCGAACCGATTGAATGAATGGTGTCATCTGGATCCAGGTATTTGATAGTATAGATTCCTGCGGAGACTCCCTTCACTTCGATAAATCCCGGATACCCACTCTTGCGGTTCGCACTTGTAAAGCTCGCCGTCACCAGGATGTCTGATCCGGAAACTTTCGCACTGACGGTGTCGATCCATTGTCCTGAGTGAACGATCTCCGTCTTAAATTCAATTGGAATCCTGCATGTGCCCGGGCCGGTTGCCACCGGATGGCCAATGGCGATACCACCAGCGGCAAAGAAGTCGCGTGATTTCTCGTCCGAGCATCCTGAAAGCGCGATAAACGCCAGTATTGGAGTTATTTTGAGTATGCCTTTGATCATAGCTTTTACGCAGGCTGCTTTCTTAGGCTCAAGAGGTCATTCCACAACATGTCGCGATGCGAAGCATCGGATCATTTTAGATGGGGCGTGGAATTTCATCATAAAGGATTGCTAAAAAAGGAGAACGACGGGTTCGACATCAATCGCGGATATCATCCGCCCTGAGAGTAACCCAGACACCGAAGGCCGGCAAGATCCGCTAAACGGGCCTCAGCAAATAACCTGCGACCCAGCCCTGAATGCCGGATTCATTCTCGCACCAATGCCAGCCATGAATCTGTTGCAATGAATTGAGTTTGTCTCCGCGTGTGATTTTCAGAACCGTCGGGTCAAAAGACTTTATGGCAGCCCAGCGGTCTTCTCCAAGCGGTTCAAGAAATTCAGCAGGAACATAGCCATTCCGGCCCGACGAGTCGGTCGCCCAAATCCAGCCCGGCCATGCCCTATCCTCGGGGCCGCTGGTCACTTCCTGGCCGGCTTCGAGACGGATCGCCTGAGTGTTGTTTTCCTCATAATCCGCATTCGCGGTGAAAGCCTGTTTTTCCATGGTCACTTGGCTTTTACCTTTCTGCTGCCTTTACCCGAACCTTCATCCGGATTTGAGGTATCGAAAAGCAATTCCTCGCTTCCTTCCTTACGGGTGACCCTTACTTTGTCGCCCGCTTTGACCGAGCCCCTTAGCAAGGCCTCAGCCAGAGGATCTTCCAGATAACGTTCCACCGCACGGCGCATCGGACGAGCTCCGTAGTTCGGATCGAAGCCTTTCTCGCTAAGCAGCTCTCTCGCTTCCTCGGCAAGCGTCATATCGATATTCTTTTCTTTCAGGCGGGAGACCAGCTTCGAGACCTCGAGATCGACGATCTGGTTGAGATCCGCTTTTTCCAACATGTGGAATACCACAAGATCATCCAGGCGGTTCAGGAACTCCGGTTTGAAATAGCGTTTGGACTCTTCAAGGATCTTCTCCTTCATGCCCTCGAAATCGGATTCATCCGCATTCATCGCGCCGAATCCGAGTGAAGTCTGACGCTTGATCGTAGAGGCCCCGACATTCGAGGTCATGATGATGATCGTGTTGCGGAAATCGATTTTCCGTCCGAGAGAATCCGTCACAGTGCCGTCTTCCAAAATCTGGAGCAGCAGATTCATGACATCCGGGTGGGCTTTTTCGACCTCATCGAACAACACTACCGAGTAAGGACGACGACGCACCGCCTCGGAAAGCTGACCACCCTCTTCATAGCCAACGTAGCCCGGAGGGGATCCGATCAGGCGAGACGCGGTAAATTTCTCCATGTATTCCGACATGTCGATTTGGATCAGCGCCTCTTTGTCGCCAAACATGAAATCCGCAAGGTTTCTCGCAAGGTAGGTTTTACCCACACCGGTCGGCCCGAGGAAAAGGAAAGAGCCGATCGGACGCTTCGGATCCTTGAGGTCCGCGCGTGAGCGACGCAGTGCTTTGGAAATCGCAACAACCGCTTCATTTTGTCCAATGACGCGGCTCTTGAGTTCATCCTCCATTTTAAGAAGCTTCTCGGTTTCCTTCTGCTCCATGCGCTTCAACGGAACTCCGGTCCATTTGGACACAACCGCCATGATGTCCTCATCATCCACGACAACGACTTTTTCTTCGGACGAGGCACGCCAATCTTTCAGAGTATCCTCGAGTTTCTTTTTGGCATTTTTCTCATCGTCCCGCAAAGAGGCGGCTTTTTCAAAATCCTGTTCGGCGATGGCGGCGACTTTGAGTTTGTTGATTTCCTCAATCTCCAGTTCCGCATCTTTAATGGATGGCGGACGCGTCATAGTCCCGATGCGGGCCTTGGCACCCGCTTCGTCGAGCACATCGATCGCCTTGTCTGGCAAATAGCGGGCCGTAAGATAACGGGAAGTCAGTTTGACCGAAGCCTCAATGGCAGCTGGCGTGTAAAGGGCCTTATGGTGGGTTTCATACTTTTCACGCAGACCTTGCAAAATCAGGATCGCATCCTCGATGGACGGCTCGTCCACTTTCACCTGTTGGAAACGACGTTCCAGCGCGGAATCCTTCTCGATGTATTTGCGATACTCGTTGAGCGTGGTCGCACCCACACATTGCAGCTCGGAACGACTCAGCGCGGGTTTGATGATGTTGGAAGCGTCCATCGCACCCTCGGCGGAACCGGCTCCAACGATGGTGTGAAGCTCATCGATAAACAAAATCACGTTCTTCACTTTGCGGATTTCATCCATCACCGCTTTGATACGCTCTTCAAACTGTCCACGGTATTTCGTTCCCGCAACCATAAGCGCGAGATCCAAGGTAATCACCTTTTTGTCACGCAACAGTTCCGGAACATTACCGGTCACGATCTCTTGCGCCAGGCCTTCGACAATGGCTGTTTTGCCGACACCGGCTTCGCCGATCAGCACCGGATTGTTTTTGGTGCGACGGCAAAGAATCTGAATCACGCGTTCGATCTCAGATTCACGACCAATGACCGGATCAAGCCCACCCTCCTGTGCGAGCTTGGTCAAATCACGACCGAATGCCTTGAGCGCCGGGGTTTTGGATTTCCCTTCACTGGATTCCTGGGGACCTGATTCGGGTTGGTTTTCCGCCCCGTCCTCAAAAACGCCCATATCCTCATCGTCGTCATCCTCGTCGTCATCCATATCATCGGGTGAGAAATTGGGATCGATCTCGGCGAGGATTTCATTGCGAGTGCGCTGGATATCGACATCGAGTCTTTTCAAGACACGGGCGGCGACACCTTCACCTTCGCGAAGCAAACCCAGCAACAGATGCTCCGTGCCAACGTAGGAATGATTAAGCGCCTTGGCTTCCTTGTTGGCGAGAGCCAGAACCTTTTTCACACGCGGTGTGTATGGGATGTTACCCGGGCTCTTTTGTGGAGGACCCGAGCCCACTTCCTTTTCAACCTCCATCCGCACGGTATCGAGCTCCAGACCCATGCGCTCCAGCACATTGACGGCGACACCCTGCCCGAGCTTGATGAGACCCAAGAGCAAATGCTCGGTGCCGACATAAGCATGATTGAATCGATCCGCTTCTTTCCTTGCCAAGGCCAGGACTTGTTGCGCTCTAGGAGTGAAATTATTCATGATTTAATCTGGTTTGTCACCTGGGTCAGGTCGTTCGGCTTTAAGCTTTGATGAAAAGTTATATGGAGAATCGAGGGATTGCAAACGGGAGCGCAATATTTCTGCACGGATCGAATCGCGATGTTCCGGAGATAATTTCATGCCGGCATGGAGCTGGAGGTGAGCTTGCTGGATATCCATCAATAACGAATCGCATAAATTCACGGTTTCTTTGGAGAAAAACCCGAGATTACCTCCAAGCCGCAGCAGGGAAAGATAATTCAACGCCTCCTTGGAATCGATGAGAAACGCATGTCGTAAAACTCCGTAAGCGCGGCCGATTTTGTCCGCCACCATGTCCGGATCGTCTTCCATCAGCTTTTCACGCGCATTTTGCTCATGGATGGCAACCTGGGATAAGACACGTTCCAGGCGACGGATGATGGTTTCCTCACTCTCCCCCAGTGTCGATTGGTTTGAAATTTGATACAGATTTCCAAGGGATTCCGTTCCCTCGCCATAAAGACCACGGACGGCGAGGCCGATCTTGCTGACGGCTTGCAGGACCTGTCCGATCTGATCGCTCAAAACCAATGCCGGGAGGTGCAACATGGCAGAAGCCCTCATACCGGTTCCGAGATTGGTCGGGCAGGTCGTCAGATATCCCAATTGTGGATCAAACGCATAATCGAGCTTCCGCTCCAGTTCGCTATCCAGATCATTCAGCACCCCGTAGGCCTCCATGAGACGCAGCCCGGGACGGATCGACTGCATTCGCAAATGATCCTCCTCGTTGAGCATAATGGACAAACTTTGCCTACGCTCAATCACCGCGCCTGAGCCATCCGTCCGCGCCGCATGTTCACGGGAAATCAGATGACGCTCCACCAAAACCTGTTTCTGCAATGAGCTCAATTCACTGAGTTCACGGGAAAAGCCGTCTTTCATCGGTGCCAGATCCTCAACAGCCGGACGAATGATATCCAAAATCACCGCCCGCTCGTCTTTCTTTGCCCAACCCGGAAACGGGTGGCCGCGCAGGTTTCTCGCAAGGCGAATCCGTGAGGTGATGACCGCACTGTGCGCATCTTCCGATCCAATCATCCAATCGGCGGGATGCTTCAGCAAGGTGGAGAAGCGCATCATTCCACCACCTCCGTTTCATCCAATTGACGAATCTCATCGCGAATGCCCGCAGCCTCCTCATAACTCTCCGATGTGATCGCCTGTTCGAGTTTTTGCTGAAGCTCCTCGATTCGTTGAAGTCTGTAATGCGTCTCGATCAGACCCACGGGAACTTTGCCCACATGGGTCGCTCCTTTGTGCATACCTCTGAGCATGGGCGCCAAGTCGTTGGCGAAAACCTTGTAGCAATTCGAACAACCGAAACGCCGGACTTTCTGCAGATCCTCCATCGAAAATCCACACTCCGGGCAGATTTTTCCGGAGCCCATCATCTTGACGGAGTTCTGAGGCTCAATCGCTCCCGAGAGCGATTTCTGGAAATTTCCCAACAACATTTCCGCCATCGAAAATCCTGTCGGATCCGTCACACCGCGCTCTTTGGCACAACTCTCGCACAAACAGACTTTTTTCATCTGACCTTCCGCGAGCTGGGTGAGAAACACCGTCGCCTTTTTATCGCAGTAATCGCACTTCATGGTTCATCGAATCCAACATATATCAACCAAACGGTGTGCCCGTCTGGTTGGCAAGCTCATGAAATTCAGCGAGAAACTTTTTCGTCAACAGCCCCGGTTTGCCATCGCCGATCACACGCCGATCCAAAGAAACCACGGGAATCACCTCGGCCGCCGTTCCCGTCAGGAAACATTCATCCGAAATGAAGATGTCATAACGTGTCATCGAACGCTCCACGACTTTCACGCCGATCTTATGGGCAATCTCCAAAATGACCGCACGGGTGATCCCGTCCAGTGCCCCGTCCGAAATCAAAGGCGTGATCAGTTCGCCGTTTTTGATGATGAAAAGATTGTCTCCCGTGCATTCCGCGACATAACCCTGTTCATTGAGCATCACGGCTTCAAGCGCGCCACCCTGGATCGCCTCGACCTTTGCCATGACGTTGTTCAGGTAGTTCAGGCTTTTCACCTGCGGCATCAGGGCCGCCGGAGCGGGACGACGCGTCGCACAGGTAATGAGTGCCAAACCATTCTGATAATGCTCCTCAGGATAAAGTTTGATGGTCGAGGCAATGATGAACATCGACGCCTTGGGGCAAAGATAGGGATTCAATCCCAACTCACCGGCACCGCGAGTCACCACCAAACGGATATAACCGTCCCTCAATCCGTTCGCAGCCACGGTTTCACAAGTGAACTTGCAAACCTCCTCCTGCGACCATGGAATGTTCAGCAGGATCGCCCTGGCGGAATCGAACAATCTGCGGATGTGATCTTCCAAACGAAAGATGCGACCGTTGTAAAAACGAATCCCTTCGAATACTCCGTCACCATACAACAAACCGTGATCGAAAACCGAAATTTTCGCTTCCTGCTCATCTACCAACTTGCCGTCTAACCAGATCTTCATGTGTGTCTTGGACACAAACCTAAGCTTACCAAGTCCCGTGGCAAGCTGGAGATGACAAAAACCGCAAATTCTTTTGCCCGATTTTCCCACGAATTTCCGATTCGCGATCACAGTCATCCCATAGCCGCCTGAATGGCGGGTGGTGATGCTTGTAGTATGTGGGATTGAGGGCTTGTTTGGCGATTGTGTTTTTTGACTCTGTTTAT
>JBIKNX010000217.1:0-4314 GCA_044358435.1 Luteolibacter sp. | reverse complement strand
CCCAAATGTGGTGAAGATTTCACCTATCTCTGCGCGGCGGGCGTGGTTTTCAAACTTGGTCATGCGTTGCTGAAAACACGTCCCACGGATTTTGAGCTGAGAGACCTGCTTGACCTCACGGCGGTCGCCACCATTTCCGATATCGTTCCTCTGATAGGTGAAAACCGTATCCTCGTGCGTCACGGTCTGAAACGCCTGGAATCATCTCACAATCCAGGTCTTCACGCGCTCAAGGAAATCGCAGGTGTGAAAGATTCGCCAACATCGATGGATATCGGCTTTAAAATCGGGCCACGGATCAATGCCGCGGGCAGAATGGATTTCCCCGAAGACGCGCTCGCGACCCTGAACGCAACCTGTCATGTGGAAGCCGCAGGGCTAGCACGAAAACTCGATGACTACAACCGCCAGCGCCAATCGTTCGAGAAACACATACGCGATGATGCGATGAAACAACTCAGTGAGGATTTCGATCCCAGCAATGATCCTGTCATCGTGATCGGTTCCAGAACATGGCACCACGGCGTGGTCGGCATCGTCGCGTCCCGCCTCATGCGGCAATATTACAAACCCACATTTGTCATCGCCATCGATGAAGATGGAATCGGCAAAGGTTCTGGCCGCAGCATCGAAGGCGTTTCTCTGGTCGATGCGATCCATGCCTGCCATGAAGAATTGATCACGGGCGGCGGACACGCAATGGCAGCCGGACTTTCTATCCATGAGGATTGCCTAGAACGTTTCAGAGAAAAATTCGCTTCTTTCGTCCTCAACAACTCCACGGAAGAAGAACGTATGCCGCGCATGGTGTATGATGTGGAAATCCATTTTTCCGAACTCTCTTTGGAATTTCTTGCCAGCTACGAGTTGCTTCAACCTTTTGGAAACAGCAATCCGCAACCCGTGTTTGTCAGCCGAAATGTCGAACTCAGCTCCCCTCCCTTCAAGATGAAAAACCATCACCTGCGCCTGAGTCTGCGCCAAGGCCAACACGAGAAATCCGCCGTCTTCTTCGGAGGAGGAGAACGCGACTTACCCACACCACCCTGGGACATCGCCTTTACGATTGATCGAAATACCTTCCGAGGAAACACCTCACTCCAGATCACGATTCAGGATGTGATGGCTTCAAAGCCTGCTTTCCAAGCATAACCGCCACCACAGCCTTAGTTGAAGCGATTACAAGTTAAAGAAGTGCGGCGGTTAAGAATTTTATCTAACAGATTGTGATTTTAAAAAGAAACAACTGACCGCAAAAGACACAAGGAGGGGCTGCATTCTGCTGCCCTTTTAAAAACTGTGGCCGAATGCGCTCCAATGTGATTTAGCGGAGACCGTCCTGAAAACATGATTGTAATAGATTCTAATTACTCGCTCTGCATTCACTCATCTTAAACCCCGACCCGCAAATCCCTCACACTCCACAATACACCCGCCGTCTCCGCGCCACTCCCTCGCATTCGCCGCGCACCGTCTTTTCTCTTCTCTGAAAATCTCTCGCGCGCCGCTTCAAATGCTTCGTTCACGAAACTCTTGCTGCCTATCACTGCTCCGTCCGTGAAATACCTCACTCGCGTCCTCAACATCTTCACCATCCCCAGATTCGGTAACACCGTCCCGTTGTCTTTAGAAGCGATCATCTCCTCATCGTTCAGATTCGCTCCCGCTGTCACTTCTCCTAACTTGGCATTCCCTTTCTTCCGACCCAACGCCAAGCCCATCACACGTCGATAAATCCTCGACGTCTCCTTCCACCGCTCAGCATCGTATTCTTCCTCTTCCTTGAAATTTAAAGTTTGAATATTAGAGTTTTGCGTCCCGCAAGCGTAGATAAGCCCCATCCGTGCCTTCTTACCATTGCCTTTCGTCCCACCTCCTATCGCCTCCCCGTAGCTACTCCAGCGATACTCCGCCGGATCGGAAACCATCCCCGCCCTAACAGGATTTAAATCAATATACGCCGCCATCGTCCTCGCTGCGTCACCACTTTCTACGATCACACTCTTGTAGCGCTGCTCCCACAAAGTTCCCGTTCGATCATGCGTCCGATTGAACCAACGCGTGAAGCGTTGCAGCAAAGTCTTCATGAACTCACTGAGATTGTGCATCCGATAAGTGAAACGGGCATAGATTTCAGCGACATGCTCTTCATCCCCATCCGTCCGTGCCTCTGCTAATTCTTTACCCACCTCAGCCACAAACACCTCGCTGTAGACCGTCAATAACCGCTTCAACAGCCCCTCATCATCCAGCACCAAAGCCTCAGATGGCGGTACTTCTAGCAGAATATGGAAATGATTCGACATCACACAGTAGGAAAGTACTCGGCACCCCGTGAAGTTTTCCTGCATCCGCATAAACGTCCGAAAATGCTCCCGCTCCTCATCCCCAAACACAAACCGTCTATCAACCACCCGGGACACGCAGTGATAAATCGCCCGCTTTTCTGAAGAATCTTTCCAAGGTGCCAGCCAACGTGAGCGTCTCATCCACGCACCTTACTTAATACTGGTCATTTGACCAGTATTATTTCTACAGTTTGTCCGTCCCCTTATTTTATTATGCGTCTTCTTGCCCTCCGCATCCTATTTCTACAGTTTGTCCGTCCCCTTATTTTATTATGCGTCTTCTTGCCCTCCGCATCCCACAAATCCTGCAAGGCACCACAGTAGCACCAGTGGAACCGCGTCGCACGCCCTAGGGGATCGAGGCTCGCCGTGCGCTGGCGTAGCGCATCGTAGCCAAACAAAGTCCAGCGGTTTTCCCTATCCTTGAAATGGGTGAGATCGAGGATTTTCTGGCCGTTGGGGCGTTGGTAGGAAAATTGCTCGGTGGAGCCGTCATTGAATCGAAGCGGAAATTTTAAGTGGGGCATTCCTTGAAAATGTTAAAATGCGACACCCGACCCCTAAAACATATCGGCTGCTATTAGTTGGCGCGTGGGTTCATTTCTTTTTCTCTGCTTTTTTCATCATTCGAACGACGTGCTCACCAATGACTGAAGCGATGATCGCGCTTAAAATGAAAGCAACAATCGTTACCGTAATCGCAAGCAGATTTCCTGGGTGCCACTTCGTCCAGATCAGCCAAATGGATAGTGCGAAAAGCATCAATCCAACAACCAACGCTACCATTCGGGCTATAATTATCATTTGAAGTATTTTGAACTGACGTCTTGTAAAATTCGATACGCGCCAGGAATTAACGTTGGTGCCTTTTTCAGCCCTTCGGCTGCAATCTTGATACACTTCTCAGTAGACTGAGCTCCCATTAATCGAGCGATGAAGGGACTACTAAATGCGGATACATAAACCCCTCTGCCAAAAAGACCACTTCCCGCCCGAATCACGCCCTGGGAAATGATTGCCGAATATCCCGCAGACGATGTGAAATGGTAAACCGTAGCTGGACCAGCAGCCCCCAATGCAGCGGGAACCGCAAGAAACGCTAGTGCTCCCTTTCTTGCCTCTTTGTAGTAAGCATCTTTGAACTCCTTATCGTTTCCAGCAAGTCCGTTGGGAAGCCCCCAGCAAACCAATCCCATTGGATCGAAGCCGTTGATCGGATCATTTCCGACGTAAGCGTAAAGATTTGACCCCTCCGGCAGCATTTCCGCCATTTTACCCGTTACATTTTCCATCGGATCCGCAGATAGCCATCTCCCCATCTCCGCATCGTATGCCCTGAACCATGTCAGGATCAGCTCGGATTTCGCATGATGGTGATGTCCTGTGTAGCCTACTTCTGTGTCGAGGGTGCCGGATAGTTTTATTCGCTTGCCCCAAATATCGTAATCATACCGAGTTTGCAAGGTTCCGTTGGAATCTGTTAGTTCGCGGATGTTTCCTAAATGGTCTTTGCTGTAGAAGAGTTTGTTTAAAGGAGCGGCAGCGGCGGGGATTTGCTCGCCTTGGGGGAAATAGCGTTTGAGGACGATTGCCCCCGATGAATCGCGTTCTTCGGCGGGTTGGTTGCCTCCTGCCCAAAGATAGCGTTTGTCTGATGTGATAGCGTTCGCTGCGGATTTTTCGATAACGCGAACCCGCTGCGATATCCCGTTGTATTGGAACTCAGTGCTGCTGTTGTCCGCGTAGATGATTTTTGTGAGGCGGTTTTCTGCGTCCCAAACGTAGCTTTTTCCGGCTCCGTCTGTTAGAGTATTGCCATTCAAATCGTAAGCTGGAGTATTTGCCGTTCCGGTGACGTTCACTTTCCATGACTTTGTGAGTTTGTTTTTGTTCGGTGAAAAGTCTTCTGCCTCGATGGTGAGGGTGTTTTCTCCGGCTGCGACATCTACCCATGCCTCGTATTGGT
>JBIKNX010000216.1:0-4343 GCA_044358435.1 Luteolibacter sp. | reverse complement strand
CGCGCTATCGCATTTGCAAAACGGATGTTCGCATCCGAATCCACAATCAGAAACGCGTCTCCCAGCGCATCCAACAGATGATTCCTGTCATCCTGGGCCTGCCGGAGATCATTCTCCGATTTTTTTCTGGCCTCAGCAACCTGCTTTGCGCACTCACGCTTCAGAGCACGGATCCTGCAGGTATGGATCACAAAGCCGACAATCACACAGAGAGTCGCAATAATGGCAAGATGGTCGGTCATGAAATGGAACTGGCCAATTGATAGCCTACTCCCCGCACGGTTTCAATCAATGCTCCATGTTGTCCCAATTTTTGCCGCAGGCGCTTCATGTGAGTATCCAGTGTCCGACTGTGGACCTCGTCACAATAACCCCAAACCGTGCGCAAAAGGTCGTTGCGATCCTGAGGCTTGCCGGGCCGTTCACACAAATAGAGAAGCAATTTGAATTCGGTCGATGTCAGATCCAAGGGCTCGTTCTCCAAATAAAATTTCACCGAGTTCTTATCAAAACGAAACGGGCCGAATTGAAATTCCACCAATCCGGGCGCCGCATCAGCGCGTCTCAAAATGGCATTCACCCGCAATACCAATTCCTTGGGGCTGAATGGTTTGGTCAGATAGTCATCCGCGCCCGCTTCCAATCCCTGGATTCGGTCTTCCGTCTGGGCTCTTGCCGTCAGCATGATGACCGGAATATGTGAGGTTCTGGCATCTCTCCGGATTTCCTGGAAAACCGCCAAACCATTCCGGCCGGGCAACATCAAATCTAATACCACCAGATCCGGCCGCTCCCTGATACATACCTCTGTCCCAGTGATTCCATCATGGGCTTTGAACACCTGATAACCGGCCCGCTCCAAATTGTATCGAATCAGATCCGCAATATCGACCTCGTCTTCAACAACCAAGATTTTCTGCATCGGTCGGTTTTTTAAAATCTCGTGTGTCATGTTGCCAATGAACCCTATGTGACGATTCGGTCACATTCAACCCAGCTTGCCGTTTCCTTTTCTCAGATTCAGGGCATGACAGGCATCACAGTGAACCAATTTCGTATCGTCCCGGTTCAAAAAAACATGTCCGCAAAGCCGGCAAACCATAACCAAACGCTTGAGTTTGCGCTCACTTCTCCAATGCAGAAATCTTGAGAACGCGCCGAAAACCGCCACGCAAACCAGGGTTGAGAAAAGCACGACCCGCACAAAATCACTCAGCACCAGTTCCATGATTCCTTTCGTTTGAAAACTCGATCCGCAAGCCCAACCAACGCTCGGGCTCCTCCGATTTCCGGAAGATCAAACCTTTGAGCCACGCAGTGAGCGCCGTTGAACTCGCCTCCAGCCCACCCGTGAGTGACAGGCATTCCTTTACCTTGCCATCGGCTGCCAGGTTTAAAACAAATATCCGTTCCTCGGATGCCATCGCATCCTTCACCTCGACCTCAAGCGGGGGATATTCGCTCGGTAACCACGCTTCCGCTTCCTTGTTGTAAGGCAGCAAGACCGGACTCAACACCGAACCGGTTTTTGGATGAACCTTCACCGTATCGGACGATTTGAAATTTCTCGGATAAACCCGCTGTCCCTGCACGGAAATGCGATCCATCGCGATCGATGATTCCGTCTCCAATGGCTTCATGGTCAGCACATACGGATTCCATGATTCACCATCATCCAACAAACCCACACCCAGCTTTTCGAGCGGATCATACATGCCGCTGATTTGAAGACCTCCGGGAAACGGTCCCTCTTCCTCCGCTTTCATCCGCCATATCCGCCCTTCTTCATGATCCGGCAAATACAGCACGGATGCGCTCTTCACCGCGGCAATGTCCTTGTGATCGAATCGCACATTGAACAAACTAAACATCAATCCGAAACCCAGTGCGGCAACCAGCGCCGAAACGCACTTCCATCCCATGTGGGCTTCCGCACCGCTCCAATCAAAAATCAGATCATTCTTATTCATCCATCGGTTCGCTTTCTGGGATCTCAGATTCGGTTTTTCCAACCATTGCGATTTTAAATCCCGACCGCAGAACAAGATCGACGATTTTTGACTGCATTCCCGCAGGAGTTCCAACGTCGGTTTTCAACAAAACCATGGCACGCGACATGACCTCGTCCGATTTTAAAACTTCAAGCCTTGAACCCAGTTCATCCAAGGTCACTGCTTCCCTGCCCAAATAAATCCGCGGCTCATTTTTTCCCGAATGCAAGGTGATGACGATGGAATCGCGATATCGCTGCATCTGAAACTGCGAGGCCGGCAACTCGATGGTCACTCCACTTTGATTGAGAAACACCGGCCCGAGCAACAACAGCATGGTGACCGTGATGAAAAGATCGAACAAAGGCAGCGCATGCAAAAACCCGGGACGCTCGTCTAATGTGGTTTCCAATTTCACTTCGTTTGGGAAACTTTCGCTTTTTTATCGGATGATGCCCGCTTTCTTCCGCTGGATGTCTCTCCACGGAACGGCGCAAATTCAAGTTCTTCACGGGCATCCGCGATCATGTTTACGATCTCAATCCCGACTCGCTCAATTCGCGAAACCAGACGCTTGGACCGGCCGACGAAATAAAGATAAAAAACATACATCGGAACCGCAACTGTAAGCCCGATCACGGAGGTGATGAGCGCACTGAGCACACCGGCGGAAAGCTCATTCGGCCCGGTCGCGCCCCCTTGCTCGCTGACGCGCTGAAAGGCATCGATCATTCCCAACATGGTACCCAGCATGCCGACCAAAGGCGAAATGAGGGCCACCGCAAGAATCGCCCGAATGTTTTTTTCAATCCGCGGCACTTCGAGCTGACCGGCTTCCCGCACCACGTCACTCAAATCCCTGCGATCCAAATAGTATCTCAGGAGACCCGCATGCGCCACACGTCCCACCGGGCCCGGCGCTCGCGCCGCTTCGTGCAAGGCCTCAGCGAACGCCCTGCGTTTGACGTGCAAGGCAAGCCCCATCAACAACGCGCTGACGTTGATCCTGGCCCGATGAAAATAAAAAAAACGCTCCACGATGAAAATCGAGCCGAAGAAACCCAGCGCAAACAACACCCATACGAGCGGTCCGCCTTTTTCAATTAATCCTGATCCATCCCACAAGGCCAATATCATCGTTCCTCCACGCTAACGAATGAACCGCCTGCCTAGCAACCCCGAAAATAATGGATTCAATTCCCGAATTTCAATTTTTCGAGAAATTGGCAGAGCAATGCGACCCGCTCACCCACCGGGATGGTCTCAAGCAGCAACTGCCGCAAATCCGGGTCCTGAACCAACTGCTGCGCCGCCAGATCCGCCATCAAGCCCGCGTCATCCGCCTGATTCAAGAGATTTAAAACCCCGTTTCGAACCTCCTCCGGCACCCCGGACAAAACATCTTCTACGGATCCTCTCAACGCCGCCATCGCGGCCATATTCTTATCCTTCTCCAGAGGCTGGCCAAACAAAGGCTCGATCAGGGCCGAGGGAAAAACCTCATCCTCGAGCCATTCGGTGAATCTCACACGAATCACTCCATGCAACAAAAGCTCGGACGTGCCGTCCTCACGCTCGCGCGATGCCCGCACCAACCCCACCGTCCCGACACTCGCCGCATGCGACCCAGATTGACGCGCCACCGCAAACACACAATCTCCCTCCAGCGCTTGATCGAGCATCTGACGGTATCTCTCCTCAAAAATGAAAAGCGGCAGACCTCCATGCGGAAACAAGGTGCAATCCGGCAATATCATCACGCCGCATTTTTTAGGTAGGTTCAAACCCGTCATGCCTGCAACATGGCATCCAAAACCATCCGACGCAAACTCTCTGTCTTCCACTCGTCCTCTCTTCATTCAAAAAATCCACCAAGTGCCAGATGACTCCGGTTGCTCATGGACTCCCAATCACAGTTGTCTCCCTGCCTGCCATAAGCTCTAATCACTCCATGCCCCGAATTTCCCGCCTCTGGCTCTCTTCCCCCATCGCCGCCATCGCCATCTCTTGCACGCCCATCCCAGAGCCGCCCATCCCAAGCCAGCTGCCATCTCCTCCCAAGATCAACCGGCCGATTCCAGAACGCCATCCCCTGAAAATCCCAACCGCTCCAACAGGTCATCCGATTTCCTCGCCAAAGGTGGTGAGTCAAACCCTCACAAACCTACAATTTCATGGCGTATCTTTCGATTCCAGATCTCATGCGTTAAAAACCATTGATCAATCCAAAGGTCCCGGCAGCGAGTATTTTGATGCCCGCGACTGCGCCACCAGGCAAGAAGCCCTGCTCGCCATCAACGCCGGCTTTTTCACGCCTGAAGGAAATCCTCTCGGTCTCGTCATTTCCCACGG
>JBIKNX010000049.1:0-14737 GCA_044358435.1 Luteolibacter sp. | reverse complement strand
TTCCCTCTCGTATCGCCTTTCCCGTGTGCTTAAATACAAAGCAGGTGAACTTCTTTGATTCAAGAAAGTTGGCACACCACTTGCTTTTCACCCTTTTACCAATCCGCCGCTATCATGAAAAAAATCGAAGCCATCATTAAACCATTCAAACTTGAAGAAGTCAAAGAAGCCCTCTCAGAGGTCGGAGTCCAAGGCATGACCGTAACCGAGGTCAAAGGATTCGGACGCCAGAAGGGTCACACTGAAATCTATCGCGGCTCTGAATACACCGTTGATTTCCTGCCCAAGGTCAAAATCGAGATCGTTGTCGATGACGCACAAGCCGAAGGGGTCGCACAAGCCATTGTCAAAAGCGCAAACACCGGCAAAATCGGTGATGGCAAGGTTTTTATCTCCACCATTGAAGAGGCCATCCGTATCCGTACGGGAGAAACCGGCACTTCCGCAGTGGCGGTCAACTGATCCGACTCACGTTCAGTCTTTTTTGAAAACGTCATCCCGATCTGGGATGACGTTTTTTTTGTAAAGAATCACGGCATGGCAGGCCTATCCCTTGCCATGAGTCGTGACACTTGCAGGGAACCGCGATGCGGCCGATTTCCGGATACCATTCCATCCATTACCAGCTTCACATCTGGCGGCTTTCAGGGTTACAGGAGAAGTTTGGCGGTTTGCCAGTGGATTGCGTGATTCCCAGCGCTTCATGGTTTTTTCAAATCAGACAATTTTTCCGCCCCTTGGATTTGCAGTCCGGTCCACGGATTGGGTACGGAAAGATTGGCCAATCTGACAAGAGAAGGTGATATGCCTGACGCTTCGAAGTTGTGCATTGAGGCAACCACAGCGGAGGGATCGAGATGGTTTAGGAAGCGGTTGAGGTATCCTTTGCCGATTTCAGCTCCGTGGCTCAGGCGGATTTCAAAGTGGAGGTGCGCGGGGTATTTGCCATTTGCCGTACCGATGGTGCCGATGATTTCACCACGCGCCACCAGGTTGCCGGGCAAAACCTTGGATTGATCAAGGTGCGCATACATGGTTTGGAGCGGCTGATCATTTGAATCCCGATGAGCGAGAATGATGATTTTCCCCCAACCCGGTGCCGGCTCACCCGCATAGATGACCAGCCCGTCCGCTGCGGCATGAACCGGATCTCCGAGGTCGGTATTCATTCCGCCGATTCCGTTGAGGTCGTCTCCGGTGTGATGTCCGCGGTAATCTTCATTCATCTCCCAGAAAGACTGGGCATTGTAAGCAAGAGCCCCGTTTTCCGATCCGATCGGAGTGTCCATGCTGGAAATTTTGGGAATCTGATTTGCCTGCCACGCGGAAAGCATAAAAAAGCGCATGTCCGGCGCTTCGGATTCCGGCATGCCGGGAGGGGCGGAATGGTCTTGGAAGCCGACCAATTTCACCGGCGCGATCTTGGTCTGGGAACTTTGCCAGACGAGATACGTGACCATCCCAAAGGCAATCACCAAGGTCATGAGAAGGCGGGCAGGTTTCATGGGCGAGTGAGCGGGGAAGTGCGGATTTACGTGTTGGTATGGCGGATGCGATCCGCTGCCACAAGTTCCGTTACCAGAGCCGGGCCTTGGTAGATGAAGGAAGTATAGATCTGGATGAGGTCCGCTCCAAGTTTGAACTTGGCTGCGGCATCTTCTTTCGAGGAGATGCCTCCCACCCCGATCATGGGAATTTTACCGGAAAAGGCGGCAGCAAAGGCGGCGAGGGTTTGGTTGGATTTTTCGAGCACGGGCACGCCGGAAAGCCCGCCGGCTTCGTTGGCCCATTTGTGACCGGAGACTTTTTCACGATCCAGCGTGGTGTTGGTTGCGATCAAGCCGTCGAGGCCGCCATCGAGAAATGCTTTGGCGAGACCGGCGATTTGGGATTCGGTGAGATCGGGGGCGACCTTGAAAAGAATCGGAACGTGTTTGTCATGAATGACAGCGAGTTTTTGTTGCTCGGCCTTGAGAGTTTCCAACAGCCGTGCCGATGAATCGGCAGCTTGCAGATCACGCAATCCCGGGGTGTTGGGTGAGGAGAGGTTGACAGCGATGTAATCAGCAACGGGATAGGCTTTTTTCAAACACGCGAGGTAATCATCCGCGGCGTTTTCGTTGGGCGTGTCTTTGTTTTTTCCGATGTTGAAACCGATGATGCCGTTGAAGGAATGATGAGCCCTCACATTCGCGACCCCTGCGTCGATCCCGGGATTGTTGAACCCCATGCGGTTGATGATCGCTTCGTGCGGGATGAGGCGGAACAGGCGCGGTTTTGGATTTCCCGCCTGGGGCCGCGGGGTGATCGTGCCGATCTCGATGAAACCGAAGCCAAGACGCCCGAGTGCGTCAATCGCGTTGCCTTCCTTGTCGAGGCCGGCGGCGAGGCCGATGCGATTGGGAAATTTCAGGCCCATGAGTTCGACCGGTTCGGCTTCTGGCGGCGGATCACAAAGACAGTTGAGCAAGCCTGTTTTTTCAGCAACGCGTAACCCCGCCAAGCTGGCATGGTGGGCGGTTTCGGCATCCAGGGCGAAAAGCAATTTGCGGGCGAGTGGGTAGACGGCGTCAATCACGGCCCTTTTATTGGATATTGAGGCGGATTCGTCCAACCTTGATCGCGAAAACCGTGCTCGTGGGAGAATTTTTTCAACGCAAAGCAGCAGAGGGGCCTAATGCGGAAAAAAGGAACCGCGATTTCCAATCGCGACCTTGGGAGGATTTCTGTGGTTGATAAGGGATTGCAGTCGCGATTGGAAATCGCGGTTCCTTTCTTTAGTGGTTCCATGGCGCGTAGATGAAGAACTGACGTTCATGAAGTTTCGCTTTTTCTGGATTCCTTAAAATATAACGCCGGATTTTCCAGAAATGGTCTTCACTTCTCACCAGTCTATCCCAGTAGCGCTTGTGCCAGAAACTGCCGCTCTTCTCTTGTCGTTGATTGATTTGTCTTGCTGAAAATTGCTTCCAAGACTGGACAACCTTCTCCAACGAAAATCCAGTTTCTAGACGCATCAAGACATGAACGTGATTCGGCATCACGACAAAGGAGTCGATGAAATATCTATCGCCATCGAAAAACAACAGGCTGTCAGCGACTATGCGTGCGTAGTCTGGGTTGCTGAGAGTACAGCTGCCCAAGCCTTGATCCATCCAATCTTCAAGCTGTGTTGAGAATATTCGATGGTATTCAAGCTCGGTGACCTCGTCCCATGGTTTCGGATGAGCGGAGATCCAGGAGTCGCGATTATCGCGCCAACGGGTCAAAACCCAGAGAGGAACCGAGTCAGCGAGGCGCCATGTGACGAATACAAACACCGAATCTTGCTGCCAGTGGGGGAGATGATTGAGGTGTTTCCGAACGGGGAGGTCAGGATTAAAAAAACACGTGCGAGTTCTAGGGCTAAAAGAAAGGAACCGCGATTTCAAAATCGCGACCGTGGGAGAATTTCTGTGGTTGATAAGGCGGTTGCAGTCGCGATTTTGAAATCGCGGTTCCTGTCGGTTGCAGTCGCGATTGGAAATCGCGGGTCCTTTCTGGTTTCTTTCTTTTGCGAAATGGCATAGCAGTGCGTTGCCCATGCACAACCGTCCGCCCAAGAAATTTGTTCCGACTCCGTTTACCTATCACCAGGAGATCGAGGTGCGTATCGATTCGTTGACGAACCTGGGTTCCGGGGTCGGGCGGGTCAATGGTTGGGTGGTGTTTGTGCCTTATGCCCTGCCGGGCGAGCTGGTGCGGACGCGGATTTTCCGAAATGATAAAAATCATTCACAGGGGGATTTGGTCGAGATTTTGGAGAAATCACCGGATCGCGTGGAGCCGGGTTGCGCGTTGTTTGGTGAGTGCGGCGGTTGCCAGTATCAGCATCTCGCTTACGACAAGCAACTGGCGTGGAAGACGCGGCAGATTCGTGAGCTGCTCAAGCACATGGCAGGCGAGGAGCGGGAGGTGAATTTCTGTGAATCTTCCGAACAGAGATGGAACTACCGCTCGAAAATCACACCACATTTCGAAAAGCCCGTCGATGGAGTGGTGAAGGAAATCGGCTTCCTGAAAGTGGGTCGACGCAACGAATTGTTAGATGTTCCGAGCTGCCCGATCGCGATGCGTGAGATCAACGACGCCTTGCCGGAGGTGCATGCGGATATCCGAGCGAACGGAAAACGTTTCAAACGCGGCGCGACGATTCTTCTCAGGGCGACGGATGGTCGGGTCGAGCGCGATCCGAAAGCCATCGCGCGTGAGGAAGTTGGTGGGGTGAAGTTCGATTTCGTGGCGGGAGAGTTTTTTCAAAACAATCCGTTCATCCTGAAGAAATTCACGGAATACGTCGGCGAGAAAGCTTTGGAGGGAGGCGCGAAATATCTGGTCGACGCCTATTGCGGCGCCGGGCTTTTCGGGCTGTGTCTTGCGCAGCGGTTTGAAAAAGTCATGGGCGTGGAGGTGAACGAAGCGGGTGCGCAATGGGCGGTCAACAACGTCGCGCTCAACGGTTTTGCCAACATCACTATCCTACAAGCGGACGCCGAGGAGATTTTCGCAAAGGTCGATACTCCGGCGAGAGAGACCGTTGTCGTGATCGATCCGCCGAGAAAGGGCTGTACTCCCGAATTTTTGGCGCAGCTCGTGGCGTTCGGGCCTGAGCGTGTGGTTTATGTTTCCTGCGATCCCGCAACCCAGGTCCGTGATTACAAGATCCTCCGCGAGGCCGGATATGTGTTGGAAGAAGTCCAGCCATTTGATCTTTTCCCGCACACCCGCCATGTTGAAAACGTCATGGTGCTGACGCGGAAAGCGGGTTGATGAGGGGATCGGGCATTTTTAAAACGGAGATCACGGAGGCGTTGAAAGCACGGAGAATTGAACAAAATCATTTCCAACATCCATCTCCTGAAAATTTTAAATTTCTTCTCCGAGACCTCCGTTTTCTCTGTGCCTCCGTTTCAATAAAAAGCCTTAAGAACCCACTGACTGTTCAGTTAAAAAATTAGGGCGAACCCTTTTTGGATTCGCCCTGATTTTGCTAACTATACAATAACTACTTCACACGCCAGTCGTGCTTGATGAGCCATATTTGGCCAAATCATCACTGACCGGCAAAATAGGGTTGGTGACAGTCTTGTCACAAGTCTTCGGACATCAGGAAGTCCTTATAGTAAATGAGTTCCATCCGACCGTCGTGGTGCTCGACAATGGCGGTCAGGCTCTCCACCCAGTCACCAGAATTGAGGTAATGCACTTTCCCGATTTTCTTATCTTCAGGAGTATGAATATGGCCACAGATGATGCCGTCGCACTCCTTGTGAAGCGCGAGTTCCTGGAGGAGAACTTCGTAATTGTCGACAAAACTGACAGCGGATTTCACCTTCGCTTTGATTTTTTTGCTTACGGAAAAGTATTCCTTTCCCCGCCATGCCCGCCAGTGGTTGTAGTAGCGATTTACCTTCAGCAATACGTCATAGCCCACCGCACCCAATGCCGCGAGCCACTTGTGGTTGGTGGAAACGCTGTCGAATCCATCGCCATGTACGACGAAGTATTTCAGATTTTTTGCTGAGGTGTGGATGTATTCCTTGGTAAAGCGGATTTTGCCAAAAACGAGAGGGAGAAAGCGCTCGACAATCTCATCGTGATTACCCCGGAGGTAGATGACCTCCGTTTGGTCTTTTTCGGTCATTTTCAGGATCTTCCGAATGACACGGCTATGGCGTGAAAGCCATGCGGAACCGCGTTTCAAGGCCCAGCCATCGATAATATCTCCGTTGAGAACCAGTTTCTCACAGGAGATCATTTTGAGAAAATCGCCAACTTCGGTTGCCTTGCTGTCAGGCGTTCCGAGATGAATGTCGGAAATAAACACGGTGCGATAAGAAACTTTTTTTCGTTTTCTGGATCGTGCGACAAGGGCGGTTGATCCGGCTGTTTGATCCGCACGGGTTGAGATCTCACGCAGGTGTCCTTCAAATTTTTCGACGACGCAGCCCCATTCCTGAGTGAGTGCGATTTCACGGGCGGCGGCGCGCAATGCGTGGTTGCGTCCGATTTCCAGCGCAGCTTTGGCTTGTTCTCTGAAGCCCGCATCGTCGCCTTTTGCCGCCTTCAGGCCGTTCTCACCATGCTTCACAAAATCGGCTGCGGCCGCGTAATCGTATGCCACGGTCGTTAATCCGCTCGCCATGGCTTCAAGCACAACGTTACCGAAAGTTTCGGTCTCGCTCGGGAAAAGCAAAATATCCGCTGATGCATAATGCCGCGCCAGGTCCTCACCCGTTCGCACTCCGGAAAAGTGCACCCAGGGATATTTGACTGAAAGCTTTTCACGCAGCGGGCCGTCGCCGACCATCACGCACTGCAACTCGGGAACCGAATCACGCATTTCGGTGAAGCATCGCATGGCGAGTTCCAGATTCTTTTCCGCTGCGACGCGGCCGACAACGATGGCTACCGGCGCTCCAGCGTCCGCACCCCAGAAACTGCGCAGAACCTCACAGCGTTTGCTTGGACAGAACAATTCCGTATCCACGCCGCGTCCCATCAGATGGACGTTCACAAAGCCTTCGGAAAGCAGTTTCTCCACCGATTCACGTGAGGGAGCCAGAGTGCAATCCGCGCGATCATGAAAACGTTTCAGATAAGCCATCACCATGGGTTGGAAAGAACCCAGGCTATAACGCTTCATATACTCGTGGAAATTGGTATGGAAACCGGTCATCACCGGAATACCCAAAGTTTTTGCGGCTTTCACTGCGGATTTTCCAAGCGGGCTTTCCGTCGCAACGTAGATCGCATCCGGCCTGCGCTTCATCCAGCGCAAGCGAAGCATCAAAGAAGCAGGCAACCCGATACGAACCTCCCGATATCCGGGCAGCGGTATGGAAGCGGCGATGGTTTCATCGTCTCTGCCATCACCCGTTCGTATGACATGGACCCGGTGATCCCGCTTGCGCAAACCGTCTGTCAATCGTCCCAGAGTCATTGCCACACCGTTCACATCTGGCGCGAAAGTATCCGTTACGATATCGATTTTCATGGAGTCATTGGAAATGACATTCATTTCCCGCACATGAAAAAGCCTTCCCATGCGGCGTAACGCACTCCCGGCACGGTGACAGATTTGTCACCTGTCCGGATGGGTTCATTGCTTCTTGTCCACCGCGCAACCGCAGCCGTGTCCGCAGGAGCTTTTGGATTTGTTTTTGAAAAAAACACGAAAAATAAAAATCACGAGCGTGATCGCAACGATGGCAAGGGCGGTGTAAGTCTGCCACTCCATGAAATCAAAAGCCCATCAGAGAACCGGTTTGAAAGACAAGCCATGAGGCAAGATATGCGAAGCCTGACATGAAGGCAAACTGCCCGACCCCCCATTTCCACGAACCCGACTCACGCGCGACCACGGCGGAAGTCGGTAGGCATTGAAGTGCGTAGATGAAAAACACAAGCAACGAAATCAGGCTCAACGGCGTAAACAGCGGCTGACCGTCCGGCCAGGTGGCGGTTTGCATTTTCGCACGGATCAGGCTTCGGGTTTTCACATCGTCATCCGTTTCCTCGACACTGAAAATAATGGCGATAGAAGAGACAAACACTTCCCGGGCGGCGAAGGAAGTGAGGATCGCAGTGCCGGTGCGGCCATCGAAACCGATCGGCTTCACCACGGGTTCGATCAAGCTTCCGATTCTTCCCATCGCGCTGTGTGCGAGGAGTTCAGCGGAATCCGTTGAATCGGATTTGGGGTAGGTTTTGAGGGCCCAAAGAAGAATGGAAAGGCCGAGAATGATCGTTCCTGCTTTGCGAACAAAGGCCCACCCGCGATCGATCACATGGCGAAAAATGTATGACCACTGGGGCTTCCGATAAGATGGCAGTTCAAGCATGAAATGGCGAACGGTCTTGTCCGGGCCAAGTTTGCCGCGCAGAATCCTTGCGGCCACGAATGCGGTCATGGTTCCGAGGGTATAAATGCAGAATAGAACAAGCGCCTGTTTCCAAGTGCCTTCATTTTCGTGAAGCAGCAGGGGAATGATCAGGAAATAAACCGGAAGGCGTGCGGAACAGCTCATCCACGGAGCAATGAATATCGTAACCAAACGCTCTTTGGCGGAATCGATCGTACGAGTCGCCATCACGCCCGGAATGGCGCAGGCATACGAGCTGAAAAGCGGAAGGAAGGCTTTGCCGCTGAGCCCTGCCTTCGCCATGACGTTATCCATCAGGAAAGCCGCCCGTGACATGTAGCCCGAGCTTTCCAACAGGCCGATGAAGAAGAACAGCAGAAGGATTTGCGGCAGGAAAACCAATACCCCGCCCACGCCACCGATGACTCCGTCGACCAACAGGGAGCGCATATCACCTTCCGGCATGATGGCATTCACCCATCCACCCAAGTTGCCGAGCGTGGAGTCGATGAAATCCATGGGGATGGATGCAAAGGAGAAGATCGACCAAAACAGGACGAACATGATCACAAGAAAGGCAACCCAACCCAGGAAGGGGTGGAGTAAAACCGAATCCAGCTTGTCGGTGAAGTTTCGCTGTTGGGAATCCGGCCGACGCGCAGCGAGCTCGCAGAGCGAGGCGACGAATGCGCGGCGGTTGGATTCAAGGTTGCCGGTCTGCGTGAGCCATGAAACTTCGGAAGCATGCGGAAAAGGATCCCGGAGCGCTTGTTTCAACTCGATGATTCCCTTCGAGGCATTTGCCTGCATCGGCACCACGGGAATGCCGAGTTCTTCGGAGAGTTTTGAGGGATCCAGCCTGAGTCCGGATTTTTCCGCAACATCGACCATATTGAGTGCAAGCACGCAAGGCAGACCGAGCTCGATCACCTGAAGGACAAGTTGAAGATGACGTTCCAGATTTGAGGCATCCGCCACACAGACCACAAGATCGGGTTTGGCGATTCCGTCCAATTTGCCCGTCAGGGCATCGAGCGCGATCTGTTCATCCGGCGAGCCGGTATCGGCACGAAGCGAGTAACAACCCGGCAGATCGAGCACTTGGAGTTTCTTGCCATGTGGCGTATAAGTCTCGCCGCTTTTGACCTCCACCGTGATGCCGGCGTAGTTTCCAACCTTTTGGTTTTTTCCTGTTAGAGCATTGAACAGGGTGGATTTCCCCGAGTTGGGATTGCCGACAAGCGCGATGATTGAGGGGTTCTCTGACACAGCGTTGATACGTCGGGATTAGCGGATGGGATCAACCAGAACTTGCTCCGCCAATTCACGACTGATCGCCATTTTCGCACCGCAGACCGTGCAAACCAGATTGCGACCGTTTGAAATTTTACGCAGCTGCATTTGCTCACAGAAACCAAGATCCCGAAGACGGTCACACGCGGGACCGTTGAGGCTGCTGATCCGAACGTCACAATTGAGACTCACCTCGTTCAGAGTGAGTTGGCGTTGGACTGGCTGACGGGTTGTCATCGAGAGAAAACTCGGCTAATTGAGATTGATTTGCAATAAGAAAATAACTCGGAGCGAAAAAACCCCTCGGGAAACTTACAATAACCCGCTATGCATCCTTTCAAGCATGGATGTGGCGGACTGGAAAAATTGGCAGGCAGAAATCGAGGCGACCCTGATGTTTGTGGTGAAAGACGGGCAAATCCTGCTGATTGAGAAAAAACGCGGGCACGGACAAGGAAAGGTGAACGGTCCCGGAGGGAAAATGGATCCGGGTGAAAGTCCGCTGGAGGGTGCGGTGCGGGAAACCGAGGAAGAGCTCTGCATTTCCGTCAAAGACGCCCGAAAGGTGGCGGAGCTATGGTTCCGGATGTCGGACTACCCGAGTTTGCGTTGTCACGTGTTTTTAGCCAGCGAGTTTGCGGGAGAACCCACCGAAACCCCGGAAGCCGTGCCGCTTTGGGTGCTGCTCGATGAAATTCCCTACGAAAGAATGTGGGAAGACGACCGCCACTGGCTGCCGCAAATCCTGGCCGGGCAAACGTTGATCGGGAAATTCGTTTTCGAAGGCGAGCGGATGCTGAGGAAGGATATCCAGCTTGGGTGGGTTTTTTAAACCACGAAATACACGAAAGGAAGAAAAGGTGTCTGGGGTTGATATGGGTTTAACCACGGATTGCACGGAATACACTGAGTGAAGAATATAATTGAGCCGACCACAAACCGCGGCAGCACCCATTCCGTGTACTCCGTGCAATCCGTGGTTCAATTTCCTGTCTAAACACCTCTTCCTTTCGTGTATTTCGTGGTGAGAAAACTTTTCCTCCCAAAACGAAAAAGCCGGGCCCGAAATCGGGACCGGCTTTTAAAATTTCTAATCTAGAAAACCTAATTTCAGTCTTCGTCTTTCACATCGCCAGCATCAACGGTGATGGTGAGCTCGGCGGTGACTTGGGCGTTGAGTTTGATCTCAACAACCGTTTTCCCGGATTTTTTGATGGGTTTCTCAAGTTGGATCGCGTGGCGATCGATCACGATGCCAGCCGCTTCGAGCTCTTTGTGGATGTCCATGTTGGTGACCGACCCGAACGCCTTGCCACCTTGGCCGGTGGAGAGGGTGAAGGATGGCTTGAGTTTGGAAATTTTGGTGGCGAGTTCCTGAGCGACAAGCAGTTCTTCGGCTTCACGGCGGGTGCGCTCGGCCTTCAGGGCTTCGACGTGGCGAAGGTTCGCTTTGGTTGCTTCGTATGCTTTGCCTTGTGGCACAAGGTAATTGCGGGCGTAGCCAGCGCGGACTTTGACGACATCGGCTTCAGAGCCGAGGCCGGCGATTTTTTCTTTGAGGATGACTTGTGCGTTGGCCATAATTTGAAAGTGTTTGGTTGAGAAACGGGCGGCGGATTTAGGCTTGGCAGGGGGATGCGTCAAGGAGAATCTTTAAAAAGACGGTATGTTGAACCTTGCGCTCAAGGGGTCCGCATGTATTTTTCAAGCTGTGCGCGCCCTTTCCACCATCTTGTTTGCCCTTATGGCCTTGGTTTTGCCCATGGCCGGGGTGCATAAGTATTTGTGCGCGAGGAATATCGAGTTTTCAGGCGGATCCGACGATTGTCCGTCGAATTGCTGCGATTGCGGGGGCGACCATCAAAACGTTCCGGATTGCATGGTAAAAGCCGATCCAATCCCTGATGCGGATTTCTCCGGTTTCGGCCAGATTTCTTTCCTGAAAGCTGAAGAAGTCATTTTTCTCCCGCTGTCTGCTCTGGATCTGAGAGGATTCGACGTGTTTTGTGCACCTCTGGAGTGTGGTCGCGCTCCGCCAGATCAACGGGAATGGTATGTGAAGCAGCAACGCCTGCTGATTTGAAAAGGGTAAACAGGCGGTGCCGAGCGATGCGATGTCATCGCGGCACAAATGTTTTCCATCGGGCTCCTGATCCGCAATTTTCAAAACTTTTCCATCCATGCCAATCAAACGCCTCAAATCAGGGCAAATTTTCTCAAGCCAAAACCTCTCACCAAGCGCCCGCAGGCGCATGGCGGTCTGGATTCTACCGCTCGGACTCTTGCTTGGGTTCTTGCTCGTCTTCGCCTTATTGTTCCGGGACCGCCTGGTTCCGGCAAAATCCGTCGAAGTTTTTTCAGCTGTCGGCATCGAGGAAAACATCAAAAACCCGACTCCGAAAAAATCCACGAACGTCGCCGGGAAATTAATGTTTCAAGCATCGGGTTGGATTGAGCCGGATCCGCTGCCGATCAAGGCCACCGCGCTGACGGATGGGATCGTCGATTCGGTAAATGTTCTTCAAGGCGAGTTGGTGAAAAAAGGCGACCTGATCGCCACGCTGATCCGGGTCGACTCCCGACTCGAGCGCGATGCGATGGCAGCGAAGCTCGCAGAGATGAAAGCGGATTTCGATGCCCACTGTGTCAAAACGCAACTCGCCTTGCAGCGGATGGAAGTGGAAAAGGCGGGGCTTGCGATTGCGGAAGCGGATGCGGAAGAGGTGAATGACAAGCTGCGCCGCTACGAGCGTTTGAACAAAGGTGCGATTTCCGAGGACGACATGCTGGCGATACGTCTCGATCAAAAACGCCGACTCGCGGAGGTCGATGCCGCCAAGGCGAAGATTGCCGGAATCGCCCAAGAGCTGAACCAGATCGCTTTCGAGATTCTAGCGATCCAATCAAAAATCAAAGAGGCGGAAATCGAGTTGGAAAAAGCCGAGCTGGCGCATGCGCGGACCGAAATCAAAGCGCCGGTCGATGGTCGGGTGCTCGCGCTGAAAGCCGCGCCGGGTCAGAAAAAAATGGTGGGAATGGATGATGAGGACAGCTCGACCATTGCGATTTTATACGATCCCGCCCACCTGCAAGTGCGGGTGGATGTTCCGTTAGCTGACGCGGCGGGACTCAGCGTCGGCCAACGCGCGAAGATCCGTTCCAATCTTCTTCCGGATCAGGTCTTCGAAGGCGAAGTCACCCGCATCGAAGGCGCGGCGGATCTGCAACGCAACACCCTGCAAGCGAAAGTCCGCATTGAAAACCCCAGCGAAAAACTCCGTCCGGAGATGCTGAGTCGGGTGGAGTTTTTTGAAACTACCATTCCTACTACAGATGCCGTAGTTGAATCGACCGGTATCGCGGTCTATGTTCCGAAAGCAGCGATCCAGGACAATCAGGTTTGGATCTGCGATCCCGATACCAAGCGCGCCGAACGGCGTGCGGTGAATCCCGGTGCGACCAAAGACGGCATGGTCATGGTTCCGGAAGTCCGGCCCGGCGAATGGGTTGTCACCAAACCTCTTGATCTCAAAATCGGCCAACGCCTCAACCCCAATTTCAAAGAACGTTTATGATCACCTGTAAATCCATTTCCAAATCCTACACCAAAGGCACGAACATCGTGACGCCTCTGGAAAATCTTGATCTTGAGGTGGGTCGCGGAGAATTCCTCGCGCTGATGGGTCCCTCCGGATCCGGCAAGACCACCTTGCTGAATTTGATTTCAGGCATCGATTCCCCGACCTCAGGTAGCCTCGTCATCGATGGTGAAAACATCGCGGCGTTCACTCGCAAGCAACTCACCCAATGGCGCGCGAGAAAAGTGGGTTATATTTTCCAGCTTTATCATCTGATTCCAGTTCTGACCGCTTTTGAAAACGTCGAACTGCCGCTGTTGATCACATCGCTCAGCAAAGCCGAGCGGAAACAGAAAGCTGAAGAAGCGTTGGAAATCGTGGGACTTCGGGATCGCTCGCATCACACGCCGAGCGAGTTGTCGGGAGGACAGGAGCAGCGGGTGGCGATCGCGCGGGCCTTGGTTGCCGATCCGGCATTGTTGGTCGCGGACGAACCGACCGGTGATTTGGATAGGGAATCCGCAACGATGATTCTGGAACTGTTGCAATCGCTTTCGCGCGAACGCGGCAAAACCATCGTCATGGTGACCCACGACGCCCGCGCGGCTGCGGCGGCGGACCGGACTTTGCATTTGGAAAAAGGTAAATTGTTAGAAAACGAAAACCACTCATCCGGATCATGATCGCTCTTTTCCGCCTCGCCACCAAGCAACTCACGCGCCACCGCCTGCGGACGGTGTTGACCGTTTGCGGAGTGGCTTCCGGAATGTTCCTGTTTACCGCGGTGGAAACGCTTCAGGATTCCCTGGCGGCAGCCACCGAGGAAACCGCGGCCGACACGACCTTGGTGGTGTATCGCGAAAACCGGTTTTGCCCGATGGCGAGCCAGTTGCCAGAGCATTACCAGGACGAGATCCGGAAAATGGACGGGGTGAAAGAAGTGATCCCGATCAAGATCACCGTGAACAATTGCGGTGCGAGCTTGGATGTGATCACGTTCCGCGGCGTGCCGGAAGGGATGCTGCGCAAATTCGCACCGGAGATCGAGATCATCGAGGGTGACGAAAGCGAATGGAAAAAACGCGGTGACGGCGCGCTATTAGGAGAACAGTTCGCCAAACGCCGCGGTCTCAAACCGGGAGATAAGTTCGATGCGGTCGGGGTCACGGTGCACGTCGCTGGGATCATCCGCTCGCCGTTTCCGCAGGACAACAATGTCGCGTATGTGAAGCTTGAATTTCTGCAACAAGCCTCCAAAACGGGCTTGGGCATCGTCACGCAGTTCAATGTGCGGGTGGATCAATCCTCGCAGTTGAAACCTGTGGCGGAGGCGATCGATGCCCGTTTCAAATCCGACCAGATGCCCACCAACACGCGTCCGGAAAAAGCCTTTTTCGCGGAAGCGGCGGGACAGCTCATCGAGTTGATTGGATTCACCCGTTGGCTCGGGATCGCGGCGGTGGTCGCGGTGGTGCTGCTGGTTGCGAATGCGATTTCCCTGATGGTGCGCAGCCGGGTCAAGGAAAACGCCGTGTTGCGGACCTTGGGATATCCCAGCCGCGCGATCATGTTTCTGGTGCTGAGTGAAGGCGGATTGTTGGGTTTGATGGGTGGGATCAGTGGAGCGGGATTGGCCTGGGCGTTTTTAAGTTGGCAAAGTTTCACCATGGGTAGCGAAGGCCAGACACTCGCGATCTCGCCTCAGATTTCCACCCTCGTATTCGCGATCACCGCGGCGCTCCTGTTAGGAATCATCGCCTCCATCCACCCCGCCTTCATCGCCATCCGTCAACCCATCGTGAAATCCCTCAGATCATGATATCGTTCGTTTATATTTCCACGTTTTTTAGGAAAACGGCTTTGAGGTTTTCTTTCACCGCAGAGGCGCAGAGGTCGCAAAGGGTCGCAGAGAAATTATTTTTATGTGTGTCTATATTTCCACACCTCTACGTAACTCATTTA